>CALVZI010000098.1 GCA_944372485.1 uncultured Bacilli bacterium | reverse complement strand
AGATCACCTTCTCCCAGGTGCCGGATGTGTTTCTGGTGGCGGGAAATCTGGCGTTCATCATGGGGCAGGGGGGAAAAGCCACGGCGATCCTCACCTGCAAGGATGCCACATATTCGGAGAGCTTTGTAAACGATGTGGACGTGGCCTGGAGCGGCAGCCAGCTGACGCTGCGCAACACCGTCAACGCCCGCTACCAGATGGACACCAAAAACAAGCCCTACTGGGTGCTGGGGCTGAAAAAGAAAGGCTGAACAAAGAAAACCCCCGGGCCGAAGCCCGGGGGTTTTCCTTTGCTATGGGGAAATGTGTATTGCCTGGATTATTTGCTCAGAAGAGCGGTCAGGTTACCGCAAACCAGACGATACTGCTGGTTACCAGAGATGCCATTGATGGGGGTAAAGCCGTAATTCGTGCCGGCCTTGACCTCAACAGCGATGGTATCAACCTGATTCCAATCGCCATCATTGTTCATCATCTGGAGCTCCACATAGTAGGTGGTGTCCTTGGTGACCTTGGCTTCCAGCTCAATCTTGGCACCAGGATCGCCAGCATTGTTAGCCGCAGACAGCTTGCTCACGCCTTCGCTGCTGGAACCGCCAGAGGGGCCCTCATAGCTGTCGCCGACATGGTCCCAAATCACCACAGAGGTGATGCGGCCATCCTCGATCACGGCATTGAAGTCGTAGTCGCGGTAGGGATTGTCATTCAGCGTATCCAGAGTGGACTTCAGCTGGTTCCAACCAGTGTACTCCTCAGTCGTGGTCTTGTTCTTGTTAGTCTGACGCAGCACGAACTTGACATCGGAAATCACAAAGATACCGTTATCCTCATTCTTGTCCTTCCAGTCGTACACGGTACGTCCGTTCTTGCTGTAGTTCACATCCGTGTTCAGCTGCAGAATCACCAGATCCTCCTCGCGGAGCTCCTCAACGGCATCAACGAAGCTATCAGCATAGCCGTCATAGGTCTCGGTCGGGTCCTCAGTGTAGAGGGTGGCCTTCTTCACGTTGCCGTCGGCATCGTACTTGACGGTGTACCAGTTGCCCTGCTTCATCTCATCGGCCAGGACGCTCTCGTCCTCGTCGTTGACTTCGTTCAGGTCAACCAACTCACCGTTGATGACGACCTCGCGGGTCCAGCCCCAGACGCCGTCAGAGAAACGCTCCTCGGAAGCCTTGCTGCTGATCACGTAAGCCACGTTCTCAGAGACACCGGAACTCTCACCCACGACCACGGCGGCAATGACCACGCCGTCATCGTCATACAGGGCATAGGTTCCGAAAGCAGCGGCAGTGGTGCTCCAAGAGGGTTTCTCGCCAGCGGGCTTCAGGTCTGCGTCAACGTCCGCCTTCTTGGTCGTGACCTCGATAGAGGCGTTGTCCACGCTCACGATGACTTCGTCAGTGTCGGCGATTACACCATAGGTGTCATCTTCAACATTCACGATATCCATGCCGGCCACCAGATAGACAGTGTCCTCATTGCCGTAGACTCTGTTGTTGTTTTTGGTCAGCAGGGAGATATGACGCTCGTCAATGGTATCAGTGCTGATATCGTTGTTCTGTGCAACTGTAGCGTTGTTGGACAAATCATCCTGAATAGCAGTCAGAGTGTACACACCGCTATTGTTCACAGTATACTTGAACCAGCTATTGACCAGTGCCGGGCTTGTAGCTTCTTCGATAGCGCCCCGGACATCGCTGTTACTCTTAACCTTGACAACCTCAGAGGTGCCATCCAGGAACAGGACATTGGCCTCGTAGTTGGCGGTGGCCAGATAGTCCTTACCGCCGTTGATGCCGGTCAGGAACAGGTAGTTGTCAGCACCGTCAACCTCTTCCACGCCGATGGCATAACCATACTGATCCAGATAGACGTTGTAGGTCTTATCCTTCAGGTTTCCGTCGGTGTAGTTCTTCAGGGTGTCGGTCTCATAAGCCAGCTTCTTAGAGGCGTCATACTTTGTGCCGTCCACAGTGACGCTGCTGACATCAGAAACGCTGGCATCGACCAACTTGTTGTCGGTGGTAAACCGGGTGATGGTTACCTCGGACAGGATCTCCACGTCATCAATGACCTCGATCTCGTCGGTCTCGTAAGAGTAGTTCACCAAGACAAAATCGCCCTCAGCGATGTCCTCAACAGCGAAGTCCTCGCCAGAAACATCGCGAATGATGCCCAGGCCGTGGATATCAAAGGAAACCTCGTCCTTCTTTGCGTTGTAGTCGGCCTCAGCGTCAGCCAGATAGGTGTTGATGACGGTGACAACGACTTCCTCAGCGTCAGAGTCCACGAAGACCTGGGTCAGAGCGCCGTTGCCGGTCTCAGTCACATCATCCTGGTTATTCCGGGAGATCTCTTCGTACAGCTTGCTGTCCTTGCCATCCACATAGCCTTCAAAGCCATACTTATCGAAAGCGGTCTTGCCGATGGCGTCATACATCTCTCTGCCGGTGGCGGAGGTGGTGTACTCGGCGACCATGTTGGTGTAGTCCACATAGGTGCCGATCTCTTCGCCCTTCCAGCTCCACACACGGGCGGGACGGCCAAACACATCGGTATCACCAGTCAGGCGCAGGTCGGTCTGGTAACGCTCGGCGAACTCGACGGTGTAGTCACCGCTGTTGTCCCGGTCAGCGTTGATGCTGGTGGCCTGGTTGTACACGGTGGAGGTCACATAGGTGGGAGCGGAAGCGCCCTGAACAACCTCGATGCCGTTGATGGTGATGTTGGAACCCTTGTTCTCATACTCCACCAGGGTGGCCTGCAGGGTGTTGACCGCGTACAGGGCGGCCTCTTCACGGGTAGCGGCCTTAGAGCCAACAAAGTTGTCGTTGCCGTCGGTCAGGCCGATCTCATAGGCGCGGCCGGCCACGTTCACGGTCCAGTTGGTGCCGGTGTAGCCCTCGA
>CALVZI010000097.1 GCA_944372485.1 uncultured Bacilli bacterium | reverse complement strand
CAACAGCCTACCTGCGATACGGACGGATATCACCTGTATGAGACAACGAAGAAGGGTGCTTATGACGACGAAGGGAAGCCGCTTGTCCTCCAATATAAATATACCATTCCGATGTTGGGGCATGACTGGGATGAAGGAAATCTAGTTACGGTGGCTGCCACTTGTGAAACGCCTTCCTATAAGTATGAGCCTTGTACCCGTGGGTGTGGTGAAATAAATATAATTGATGACCATGTTGCTGATGCGCTTAGCCACAACTATCAAGTAAACGAAAATGGCGGCGTGATGAATCCTGGTATTAAGAAAAGTAACAATACCCCGACTACAGTGACATATACTTGCCAAAACTATAAAGACGGGGATGGAAACCTCCACGATGGGGATTTAGACGCATCGTATACCTGGACAATCCCGGCCACAACGCTGAGTGCGACTACCAGTGACACCTTAGCTGATTTGCAGCTTCCAAGTGTTACGGGTAGTACACAGGCTTCTTTGGCATGGGCGGATAGTGTTACTACAACAGAGAAATTGACGGAAGGCACATCCAACTATCAGGTTAAATTGGTTGTATCCAATGACGCTAATTTTAAGCCTTACACTAATGCCGACTTTACAATTGAAGTAAAGGTAGAAAAAACAAAGCTGGATTTTTCAGAGGTCTATTTTGAAAATAGCACGCGCTGGATTAACGGGAATACCCCAGCATTTAGTGTCGAGGGAATGCCCGAAGGGACTTCTGAAGTCAAAATAGAATACAAAAAGAAGAACGAAGAAAATGCGCCGTGGACAACGGAGAAACCCAAAGAAGAGGCTGTGGGGGATGCCGGGGACTATCTTGTCCGCTACACATTTAGTTATGATCCCGCCATTTATGATTTGGTGACTAATGATCCAGAGCTCTCGCCGCCTGATGACTATACCTTGGAAAAGGCTAAAGATAAAGATGGCGAGGGTACCATTACGGGAGATTATAGGGTTGCCCAGATGACGATGGAATCTGTGAAAGTCAGTGCAATAAACAATCTTGTCTTTAACGGAACCCACGAAAATATTGATGGTGAGGCTCAGCCGACGGTCCAACTGGAAGGTGTGCTGTTAGATTCGAAGGTCACTTTTACTTGGACGGAAGACGAAAAACAGGTAACAGAAACTATTGATCCTACCGAAGCAGCAAACTTTAGTGGAGCCAAAATAACCAATGCCGGAACGTATAAGGTTGCGGTCAAAATTGAAAAGGAAAACTATGTAACTGTTGACCGGGAGGTTTTTGTAACTATAGCCAAGCAACCTCTGACTGCTCCTCGTGCGGAATCAAATTTAAGGTATGATACTACAGAAAAGACCGGCGTGCCGGATAGCACGGATAATCGGTATACCGTTTCGGGAAATAAGCAAACGAATGCTGGAACGTATAAAGCAGAGGCAAAAGTTGTAAATTCTAAAAACTACCAGTGGCCAGAGGCTGCAGACCCGGATGGGGACGGTACCGCAGAGATTTCCTGGCAGATTTTGCACAGGTTAACGGCTAAACCTACGATTCCGATAGGTCAGTATTCGTATGAAGAAGGAATATACCGCACACCTGTAACGACAACAAGTAATGATATCGTTTTCGAGTACAAGGACGATAAACTGGTTGCGAAATATAAGGGAGAAACGGCGTATACAGCTACCGATGCCAAGGAAACCAACGCAGGTAGTTATAAGGTCACAGTCCATTTGGAAAATAATAACTACAAGTGGGCTGGCGATCAAAGCACCACAGATTTAACTCTATCATGGAGAATCACCCCCCTGCAGATAGCCGCCCCCACCATTGCCGCTGCGGACGCCACCTATGATGGCGCGGCCTATGCCGGGAAGGTAAGTCTCACACATTCTAAGGCCCAGGGTAGTAATGAAAGCTCTGAGAACATTATTGATTTGGAGAAAACCAAAATATCGTATTATGCCGACAAAACTGGTGGAGAGCCGATGGCCCCCCCTGTGAACGTCGGGACCTATTACGCTGGCGTGGAAGAGTGGACTTTTGTGAAAGGCGAGCTTGCCCAGAACTATAATGTTCTTGGCGGGCAACGGGGTGAGTTTAAAATCACCCAAAAGCAAGCCACGATGGAGTTTACCAACAAGGCGGTAACAGCAACCTACACCGCCGAGGGCACAGGCCTGCAGCAGGTTACGGTAGATGGCCTGGTTGATGCGGACAAGGACAACATGGCAACTGTATTGGGTGATGTTAAGTACACCTATAAGTACAGTACAGATCCCAATCCCAATTGGGAAAGCATGGAGGCGCAGCAGATTACCGAACCTGCGGGCTATACGTTTACCACCGTCGGCTATTACCAAATCACCGCCAAATGGGGCGCAGGCACAGTGAGCAATAACTACACAGCCAAAGATGCTATCTACACCCTTACCATCAAGAAGGCGGAAGACCAGAGCATTACCCTGACGCCGGATGAGCAAGGGACTTGGACTGCGGCAGAGGGCGATACCCCAGCCAACTACACCATTACCTATGGTGAGGCCGCGACCTTTGCCGTCATCGGCACGGCGGCGCTGGACACAGCGCATGCTACCATCAGCTACAAGGTGAAGGATGGCAGTGAAAAGGGGCCCGATGGGCAACCCGCCGATGTACTCGATGTGGACAGCACGGGCAAAGTCACCATTAAGCAGGCCGGTACGGCCACCATTACCGTTAAGGCGGCGGATACGGACAATGTCACAGGGACTTCTGTGAACTACACCGTGACGGTGAAGAAGGCTGAGCCTACGGTGAATACGGGCCTGGAGGGTAACAAACTGACAGTTGCCTACACCGGCAACCCCATTACGGATACGGAGTATAATAAAGCAACGGCAGCCGCTAACGTGGTAGAGGGAGCTGCCAAGCCCACTGGGGACATCACGTATACCTTCTATACAGACTCAGGGTGCCAAGACAAAGTTACCACTGGTGGTGGCACTGACAAGAATGTTCCCATCGCAGTGGGCACCTACTATATGAAGGCCTCCTACCCCGGCGATACGAATTATGAGTCTGCGGTATCGGAGCCTGTCACCGTTACGGTCACGAAGGCACAGTTGACTGTGGATGCCGAAGGCCACACCGGCACCTAC
>CALVZI010000096.1 GCA_944372485.1 uncultured Bacilli bacterium | reverse complement strand
GTTACATAAAATAACCTTCTACTATTAATATTTCATAAAACTATTTCATTTCCTTGTTTTTTTACAAAAAACTTAATATTTTTTATATTCTTTTAAAACTTTATTATCTCATTTTCTAAAAATAATTTCATTCTTACTTTTAACTCTATAGCCTACACTAATTATCATATCTAAATTATAGAATTGGACATTATATTTTTTCCATCATTTCCAGTATGCTCAAAAAATGAGCATACTGTTTTTTCCTCTAATTCTCCATTTTTATAGATATTTTGAATATGTCTTGTTATTGTTTTTCTGTCTTTACCAAATAATTTAGCCATTTGACTTTGAGACAACCAAACAGTTTCATCTTTCATATTAACTTCTAATTTAACATTTTGATTTTCAAACAAAATAATTTCATTTTTCATTTTTTCTCCTTTCAAAAAAAGGTTACATAAAATAACCTTCTACTATTAATATTTCATAAAACTATTTCATTTCCTTGTTTTTTTACAAAAAACTTAATATTTTTTATATTCTTTTAAATCTTTATTATCTCATTTTCTAAAAATAATTTCATTATTACTTTTAACTCTATAGCCTACACTAATTATTACATCTAAACCATAAAAATTAACAGTTTTATCTGAATATGTAATTTGCATTTTTTGCAAATTAGTCTTTGTATCTAATTCTCTTTCATTAAAAATATTTTTAATATGTCTTGAAATAACTCCAATATCTCTGCCAAATAATTCAGCCATTTGGCTTTGAGATAACCAGACAGTTTCATCTTTCATATTAACTTCTAATTTAACATTTTGATTTTCAAACAAAATAATTTCATTTTTCATTTTTTCGCCTTTCAAAAAAAGGTTACATAAAATAACCTTCTACTATTAATATTTCATAAAACTATTTCATTTCCTTTTTTAACAAAAAAAACTTAATAAAAAATTTTATTAAGTTAAACTTTATTTTCAAAACCACTACGTTTAAATAATTTTTCCAAATCATAATTAGAATAAAATACTAATGTTGGTCTACCATGAGGACAATTAAATGGATTATCACAATTACGTAAATCATTAATTAATCTTTCCATTTCTTCTAAAGTAATACTTGTATTAGCTTTTATAGCCATTTTACAACTTAACATAGTAGCTGTTTTTTCATTAAATTTTTCAATACTAAAATCTTTATCACAATTAATAATTACATCAATTATTTTTCTTATAGCTTCACTTTCATAGTTCTTTGGAAGCCAAGTAGGATGTGCTTTAATAATTAATGAATTAATACCAAATTCTTCAATACTAAATCCTAATTTTTCTAATAAAGATAAATGTTCTTTTATAATAATAAATTCACTATTAGAAAGTTCTAAAGTAATTGGAAAAAGTAAAGATATACTTGCTTCATTAGGATGACCTAATTGATATTTATAAAATTCGTAATTAATTCGTTCTTTAGCTGCGTGTTGATCAATTAAATACATTCCCTTTTCATTTTGACATATGATATAAGTACCATGAACTAATCCAACAGGATATATTTCTGGTAATCTTTCTTTTTTATCTTCAATAATTTCATCATTTTCTTGTTCGATTATTTCTTCCTTTTCTATTAAATCATTATTTACAAATAAAACCTGTTCTTCATTAGTGTATGGATTCTCTTCTTCCTTAACTTCTCTTTCAACAAATAATTGTGATTGAACATAATTTTTCTTAATTGGTTCACTTTTAACTTCTTCTTTTTCTTCTTTAACTTCAATATGTGAAATTAATCTTTTTTTATGAAGTAAATCTTTAATTGCTTTTTCAATCAAACTTTTTAATTCTTCAAACTTAGAAAATTTTATATCCATTTTAGTTGGATGAATATTAACATCAATTAAACTAGGATCAACTGTTATATTTAAAACAACAATAGGATAACGATTATCTGGTTTAAAAGAGTGATAACTATCATTTATAATACGATTTAATTCAACATTTCGAACTACACGTCCATTTACTAATGTAATCATATGATTACGGCTAGAACGATGTACTTCTGGAAGCGATAGAAAACCATCAATAGTATAATCATTATCTTCTGTTTTTAAAGTAAGCATTTTTTTCGCAACTTCTAAACCATATATTGCTTTAATAGTTTTTAAAACATTATTACTGCCATCAGTATTTAATAAAATATTATCATTATTAACTAATATAAATTTAATATCTGGATGCGATAAAGCAATTTTATTTACATAATCAGTTACATTAGCAAGTTCCGTATATAAGCTTTTCATGTGTTTTAAACGAGCAGGAGTATTATAAAATAAATCTTTTATTGTAATGCATGTTCCTTTTCTTAAAGAACCACTTTTAGTTTCTTTTATATGCCCTCCTACTATTTCTACATGAGTTCCTACCTCTCCATTAGATGTATCAAGACTAACCTTACTAACAGAAGCAATTGAAGGTAGCGCCTCACCACGAAACCCTAATGTTTCAATACGATATAAGTCATCTTCGTCAATAAGCTTACTTGTTGCATGGCGAGAAAAAGCTAAAACAGCATCATCTTCTGCCATACCTATTCCATTATCAGTTACTTTTATTTGTTTTGTACCAGCATCAATTAATTCTATTTTTATTTCACTAGAATTTGCATCAATACTATTTTCAACTAATTCTTTTACAACTGAAGAACAACGTTCAACAACTTCTCCAGCTGCAATCTTATTTGCAAGTATTTCATCCATTACATGAATTTTAGACATTTCTACCACCTACTTTTTTGATTAATTTATCTTCTAATAAATATTTCTTATAAGTATCAAAATTTTTAATTTTACAATCACTATTCATATACTTTTCTAATTCTTTTTTTACATAAACATTTTGTTCTAATGTTAAATTATTAGGTATTCCTAAAACGTGATAATGAAAACCTGTTTCTATAGAATCAATCCAAAATTTATGAATACAATAATTTCTTTCTAATAAAAAATCTTCTAAATAAGTTCCAGAAAATAAATCTTCTCTTTTCATAAACTCTTTTTCTTCTTCATTTAATTCTAAGTTGTCTAATATATAGTAATAATAACCTTCACTATGATTAAAAAATCCTAATTCATTCATATCTATATGTTTACAAATTCCTAATTTATCTACAACTTCAACATATTTTTTATCATTATATGGATCATACATTTTAACCACCTACTTTATTATAACACAAAATAAAATATGAACTAAAAATAATTCATATTTTATATTTATCTAATTCTTTAAAGCTTTAAACATTTTCTTCCATAAATCTTTAGAAGAATAATTTAAAATACCAACTTTATAAATTTTTAAACCATATTTAATTAGTAATAATACAGTAATAATAGCAATTACAATAGCAATAAGCATTTCTATAATACCAAATTGTCCAAGCACTAATAAAGATGGAGCTAATATAGCTGAAATAAATGGTATAAATCCAACTATCTTAATAAATATTGAACCACCAAATACATTTGCAAGCATTGCTAAATAATAACCAACTAAAGATATTATAACAATTGGTGTTTGTAATTGTTGAAAATCTTCAATATTAGTTGTCATACTAGCAAGTATTCCTGCAAGTAAAGAATAAGCAACAAATGTAATAAGCATTAATATTAAAGTAAGTGGAATAATATAAATTAAATCAGCACCAATACTACTATTTAATATTTCATTAATAGTATCTGTTACTTCACTGCCTACTCCTCCTACAATAGAATTTCCCCCAATTAAATTACGAACTACTAACCCAATTATTGAAAATAAGAATAATAAAGTTCCTTGAATTAAAACAAATAAGTTACCAGCTAAAACTTTAGAAAAGAAATGTGTTTTAGGTGAAACATTAGATATAATTATTTCCATACCACGTGTAGTTTTTTCATCATTTACTTCTGCACCAATCATTTGAACTAAGAATAATGTTAACATAAAGAAAGGTAAAATCACCACCGGAAATACTGTTTGCATAATCATTTCAGTTCCTTCTTCTCCAGCTTTTACATCATCTTTTGTATATTCATATTCAATTTCAGCACTCTTATAAATTTGTTCTAATTTTTCACTACTAATACCACTTGTAGCAAGAGCTAGTGAAGTTTTAGTTTGATTAATAGCATTAGTTATTAATTGTGAATCCACTGTACTTAAATAATCTTTTGAAATAACTTTAACACTTAATTCTTGATTTTTATTATAATCAGCAATTAAAACTAAAGCATTATCTTCATCAACAATCTTTTTTAATTCTTTTTCACTTTTATTACTTTCTTTAATTTTAAAACTAGATTTATTAGTTCCAGTATTTAATGCTTTACTAGATTCATTAATTCCACTTTCTAAAGATTCATAAACAATATCTGTTTTATCAACTATATAAACATCACGTTGTTTATCAAAGTCTCCCCCAAAAGTTGTAATAATTGTATCAATATTAATACCACAAATAATTATTAAAGCAAGAAGAATATTAGCTGCTAAGAACCATTTTGTTTTAATCTTTCTTTGTAAACTAATTTTAGTTAAAAACATTAATTTATTTCTCATATTCTTCACCAACTTTCGCAACAAATATTTCATTTAATGAAGGTTCTTCAACACTAAATTTTAAAATATTCTTATGTTTACTTACTTCCTTAAATACATTTTCTGCATCACTTAAAGAATTAATTTTAACTTCAAATTCTTCAGGTTTTTCAATTACTTCATAAACACCTTTAATATTTTCTAATTCTTTCTTTTTAATATCACCCTTAACAATAATATTTTTCTTACGATATTCACGCTTTATATCACTTAAATAACCACTTAATACTGGTTTACCACGTAACATAATCGCAATCTTTTTACAAAATAATTCAACATGTTCCATACGATGACTAGAAAAAATAATCATACTACCACGTTTAGACATATTAATAATTTCATTCTTAAATAATTCAACATTAAATGGATCTAAACCAGAAAAAGGTTCATCTAATATTAACAATTTAGGATCATTAATAATAGCCATAATAAATTGAATTTTTTGTTGATTACCTTTAGATAATTCTTTAATTTTTTTATCTTTATATGCAGATACTTCAAAACGTTCTAAAAGTTCATCTAATCTTTTTAATATATCATCATCACTCATACCTTTTAAAGCACCATAAAATAAAGCTTGTTCTTTAACTGTTAATTTAGTGAGTAAACTTCTTTCTTCAGTTAAAAAACCAATTTCATCTGTAACATCATAATCAATCTTTTTACCATTTAAAGTAACATTACCACTACTAGGTTCAAGAAGTCCCATAATCATACGAAATGTTGTTGTTTTACCAGCACCATTTACACCAAGCAATCCAAAAATTTCACCTTCTTTTACTTCAAATGATAAGTTATCTACTGCACAAAAATCACCATAGTATTTTGTGACTTTATCTACCTTTAACATAACATCCCACTTTCTATATAAAAATTATATCACTTTTCAAATATCTATAAAAGTACTTTAACAAAAAAGATACAATATTTTTTGTATCTTAAGCTTTATTATTTAATTTATATTTGATAAGGACTATTTGGAGTACCATTACCTCCGGTAATGGTTATTTCAGATGAGATATTTATAACTGGACGCAAGCCGCGCGCATAGGACACAGAAATGTAGTTCGCAAGACCATCATTGCTAACATACCAAGCATTATAAGCACTATATGATGTTGCAGTCCAATAATATTGTGTATTTTTATAATCATTTGCAACAGTATGATTTTTTGAAAGTATTGTTTCACTTTGACTTGATAACATTTCTCCTACTCTTATTAAACCTACACTTCCTTCATATGGGTTACTTTTACTATCTAAATTTGTTTTATAATTATATGTAGTCGAAGAACTTCCCCAATAATCTCCGCGATACCATGTTGTACTTGCAAGTTTAGCTTTTTCCACTTCATTGTTATTACTTAACCAATTGAAGAAAGAATCTTCATTTATGGTTGTACATAACGTACAATCTGTTCCATATGCCATTTTATCTGATGAATCTATTGTTCCATCATTGTTACTATCATAATATCCATCAAGTATTAATTTTGTTCCATTTTCACTTGTTTCTACTACTCGATAATTTCTTCCTGCATATGTTACATATTCACCTATCTGACTATTATCTTTTAACGTTCCTGTTACACCACTACTCTTATCTTCGAACATATA
>CALVZI010000095.1 GCA_944372485.1 uncultured Bacilli bacterium | reverse complement strand
GCGACCATAATACGACTACGTAAACTGGTAGTATCTTTCCAGTTTCCACTTGTTAGACGAACATCGGTAGATCCGCCTCCTCCGGCAAAGCCTACATCCGCATTTCCACCACCATTATATCCCCCATTATTAGTAGTCGGTTGTTCTCCGACATAGATATATATTTTATCATCCTTAACAAGGCTTAATTCTCCAGTTGTATATGCTCCTTTACCTCCAGGATATGAATTGTTAATAGTTCCCCCTTGAGCTCCCCATAATTCAATTTTATAAACCCCAGTTTGGGGAGCAGTAAACATTTGAACATCTCCAGTAAAATCAAAATTAGAAGAATCATTAATTAATAATACTCTACGTATTTTTTGATCAACAACATTACCATCTACTTTAAAAATATAAGTTAAATTATATGTGTGATTTAATTCATTTCCAACCGTTCCACTTATAGTTACACCACAATCATTAGAAGCATCAGGTGTACATAAACTACCGTCTGCATTTATAACATAATAACCTGGATCTTGAAAAGCTAAATTAGAACTCCAAGTTAAATCAGACGAACCTTTTAAAACAATTGTTCCGCCATCATTAGTATTTTGTGAATCAAATACAATATCAGAAATAGCTGTAATTCTAGAATCGTATTGATAAACTAAATTAATACCAAAATCACCATCAACAAGTGTGTGTTTTACTGGTATTTTTATTTTTATAAAAGAATTATTTTTCCCATCTGCAACTCCATTTATAGTTTCATTAGTTATGTCGATTTCACCAAAACTACTACCTGTAATTAATTTTGTTGTATAATTAATTGTTCCAGAATCATTATCAATAAAAGAAAATTTATTTTCCTCTTCTGTTATTATTAAATTAGATGAAGAATCATCCTCATAAATAAATGTTAAGCAGCCTTTTCCGCAACGAACAGCAGCTTTTATATCTTTATTTGTAAACTGTTCACTAATTTTTCTATTCATAATAGCTTGTTTATTTAACAATTCAGTTTTTATAGCTGCATTAACATATAAATTTTTTACTAACACAACCACTTGAAGTAACATAACTACTACGATCATAACAAGTGAAAAAGAAACAATCAATTCAATTACTGTAAACCCTTTTTTATTCATTTTACTAGTCCCTTCTATATATTTTTAATGAAGCATATGTACCATCATTAAATTCAACAATAGTTCTCCTACGTGATAATTCTGCATCACCAGTATCAAATTTGATATATTTAATAAATCTTTTTAAATTATTATCAAATACATCATAACTATCTAATTCATCTCTAAAATTTTTAAATGACAAATCTGCATAAGTCATTACAACCATTTTTACATTTAATGAACTCATTAAATGATTGCAATAATCAACTTCATCTAAATAAACACTAGAGCAACTATTGCCATCATACAAAATTACATATGGTTCTGGTGTAATTGTTACATCACCTTCAATTCGATTAGTCATATATTCAGCAATTCTTTCAAAACCATTATCTAAAATATAATCATTTATTTGATTAGTTGCATATAAACCTTCTACTGTATTATAACTAAAAGATCTACTATACTCAGTATTTATTCTTCTAAATTGGACATAAATAAACAACATTGTACTAGCAGCAAACGTTGCAACTAAAAGCGTTTCAACTAATAAAAACCCTTTGTTATTCTTCTTTTTCATTAAAAATCACATTCCTATCTTGTAATTATTCTAAATATATTATATAATAAAATAGACATAAAAGCTAGTATAAATGAATAATAAGGGGATGAAAAATTTATGCTTAAAAAATATGATTTTGTTAGAACTCCACCAGTTGAGATTGTTAATGATATTTTATCAGATTCGGCAAAACGTGGTGCGAGTGATATACACTTTGATCCACATGAAAATTTTATGTTAATTAGAATTCGTGTTGATGGTGATTTAGTAAATTATGCAGAGATTCCTAAAGATATTCAAAGAAATTTAATTACACGTTTAAAAATATTATCAGGTATGAATATAACTGAGACAAGACTTCCACAAGATGGAGCAATAAAAGGTGTTATTAATGGAATGGCACTAGACCTTCGTGTATCTGTATTACCACTACTTGAAGGTGAAAAAATGGTTATTCGTATCTTAGACTATAAACGAAGTTTACAAGGTATTGAAGCTTTAGGATTTAGTGATTCAAATTATCAAAAAATATTAAAAATGATAGCTGTTCCAAATGGTATTATTTTGGTAACAGGAGCTACTGGTAGTGGTAAATCGACAACAGTTTACTCAATATTACAAAGATTAAACAAAGAAGAAACAAATATTATTACTGTTGAAGACCCTATTGAAATGAGTATTGAAGGAATTAACCAAGTTCAAACAAATAGTGAAATTGGGTTAACATTTGCTAGTGCTTTACGTTCTATTTTACGTCAAGACCCTAATATTGTAATGCTTGGGGAGATTCGTGACTCAGAAACAGCACAAATTGCAGTTCGTGCTTCTATCACAGGACACTTAGTTCTTTCTACACTACATACCAATAACTCACTTACTACTATCGAGCGTTTATTAGATATGGATGTTGAAAGATATCTACTTGCTAGTTCCTTAACTGGAATTGTATCACAAAAATTAGCTCGTAAATTATGTCCGAAATGTAGTCATATGCGACCAGCTAATGACTATGAAAAAAAACTATTTAAAGGTGTCTTAGGTGTTGATATAACAGAACTTCCTGTTGCTGAAGGTTGTGATGAATGTACTAATGGATTTAAAGGCAGAGTTGCAGTTCATGAAGTATTACTAATTGATCAAGACATTAGAGATGCAGTTAGTAATGGACTTAAAAAAGATGCTTTACGTAGTTTAGTATATACTTCTAATGTTACAACAATGTTACAAGATGGTTTACAAAAAGTTTTAAATAAAAGTACTACATTTGAAGAAATATTAAAAATTATTGAATTAGATGATGATGAACATGTCGAAGAAAACTCTGATTTAAAAGCTGCAATTACTAATGCAAATATAGCAACTATTAATGAAAATCAAACAATGATTCAACAATAAAAACTAACCAAACGGTTAGTTTTTTTGATTAAAAAATTAAAAATCTAATAATATCATCAATATTAATTTGAGAGAAATATAATAATAAAGCAGCTATGCTTAAGAATGGTCCAAATGGAATAATATGAGATTTGTTTTTTAATAAAATATAAAGTGATATTGGTAATCCTATAAAAGACGCAATAAATATACTAATTAACGATAATTCCCAGCCTAGAAATAGGCCAAAGAAAAATAGTAACTTTATATCTCCTCCACCCATCGATTCTTTTTTAAACATAAAATCACCAATGATTTTTACTAGATACATTATTAGAAAACCAATAATTCCATCAATTAAAGTTTCTAAGCCTAATTGCCATCCTCCAACATACATTTTAACAAGCAATATTAATATAATTCCAATCAATAATGCCTCATCTGGAATAATTAAATATCTTAAATCGCTTATAATTATAATTAATAATACAGAACAAGCTATTAAAGAAATAATGTAATTAGAACTAAAACCAAATAGATAATAACTTAAAGCAAACATAATTCCAGTAACAAATTCAAATATGGGATATATAATAGAAATTTTTTGTTTACATTCTTTACATTTACCACCTAGAAAAATATATGAAATAATTGGTATAAGTTCTAGTGGCCCTAACTTATGATTACAATTAGGGCAATGTGAGGCTGGAAAAACAATAGATTCTTCTTTTGGTAATCTATATCCAACAACATTAAAGAAGGAACCACAAAGGATTCCTAATATAAAATTAAATATCAAATAATATAAATCCATACTATCACCTCTACATTTGTTGAATTGCACTATACATTTGAAACATTGGAACAACGATGGCTAATACTATTAAACCAACTAAAAGAGTTAATGTTACAATCAATAATGGTTCAACAAATACCTTAATACGAGCAACTGCATTTTTATGTAAATCTTGATAATACAACGAAACTTTACCCATCATTTCTGGTAACTCTCCAGTTCTCTCACCAGTAACAAGCATTTCATACGCAGGAACTGGAAACGCCCAATGATTTTTGAAAGCTAAAGAAATTCTCTCCCCTGTTGATAAATTATCTATAGTTTTATTAATTAAATCTTTATATATTTCATTATTGGTTAATTTCTTTAATATGTTCATTGTATCTGTAATGTAAACATTATGTGACATTAAGGAACTAAATGTTTTAGTAAAAGTTGCAACTTCATTGTAAATCACAACATTTCCAAAAACTGGAATATGCATAATTATTATTTGCATAGTTCTTCTAAATAAAGTAACATTTTTATATAAATATACAAATATTATAGCAAATATTATTACTCCTACAAAAATCCATAGTATATTTTTCTTTAAAAATTCACTCATATTCATTATAAAGATTGTAATAGCTGGGATTTCTGCACCATCCATACTTTCAAAAATATCAACAAATTGTGGAACAACGAATAACATTACAAAAGTAAGTACACCCATCGCAATTACAAAGACCAAACTAGGATACATTAACGCTGTAATCATTTGCTTACGTGTCTTTTCCATCTGATCGAAATATTCTGCTTGATCATCTAATACTTCTGGTAACGCCCCTGTCATCTCACTGGCTCTAACCATGTTAATTAACAATCTCGGAAAAGCCTGACCTTGTTTATCTAAAGCTTCACTAAAATTAACACCTAAATTTAAATCATAAACAATAGATTTTATAATTCTTTGATAATGTTTATTTTTAAATTGTCTAGATAAAATTTCTAATGATTCAGCAAGAGTAATTCCAGCCTTAATATAAGTAGATAATTGAGTTAAAAAGAATACTAAATCCTTTGTTTTAAATTTAACCTTACCACTCGATGTATCTCTATGAAATATAGTTATCCAACGATTAGTTCTAATACTATAAATTTCTAAGCCTTCATTAACTAAGAAAGATTTAACTTCCATCTTATTAAATGCTTCAAAATATCCCTTAATAGTTTTACCATCTTTATCTTTAGCAACATATTCGTAAAGAATTTTAGTATTGCCTTTACCTTTTTTCTTTTCCTCTTCTAATTCAAGAACTTCTTTAGTAAAATCATCAGCCTCTTTATTCTTTCCTTTTATATCTTTATCAGCCGCTGTTTTACTAAACATTGTTTTTATCTTCGATGGGAAATGTGTAATGGCTACTAATATACCATTAATTTTATCACTAAATGTAGTTTTTTTATTTAATTCTACACTTCGATCCATATATAACTCGTTCTGTAATTTTTTTTGTTCCAGTTTTTTTCTAGTTTCTTCTTCATGGATTTGATTCTTTTTAATTTTACTTTCAAGTCTTCTTTTTTTAGCTTTTTCATTTTTCTTTTTTTGAGAAGCAAGATATCGATTAATTTTTAAAGCAAAATAATCATATATAACAGTAAAACCTCTAATAACATAATATAGATATACATCACACCCGTGATATACTAAAAAGAAAAATCTTTTTACCATTATACAGGACAATAAAAAACCTTTTTTTAAATAATTGTAAAATATTAATACATATTTAGTAATAAAACTACTAGAAACATGCATTCCTTTAATAACTTTTTCTATAAAATATCTAAAAAACTTATATACTATGATACTGAAATATTTTAAAATAATATAAA
>CALVZI010000094.1 GCA_944372485.1 uncultured Bacilli bacterium | reverse complement strand
GTTAGTTTAATATAATAACATTATATTTCAATTTATTTAATATATATTATTTTATTTTTATTATTTTTAACTTTTTTATCAAATTTTTTAATTTTTAAATATATTAATAATCGTGTTACACCAATATTGATGGAACATGCGGAAAGTGAATTAAAACGAATATCATTATATATTATTAATGAATCAATTAATGATGAGGTTATAAAAGATATTAATTTTAATGAATTATACGTTACAAACAAAAGTGATCAAACAATTAATTCAATTGATTTTAATACATTTATTACGAATCAAATTTTACAAAAAATAAATAATAATATATGGAATAATTTAAATGCTTTACAAACTGGTAATTTAGAGCTTTTAAATATTGATAATTCTATTTTTAGTAATAGTAGTGATTTGAAAAAAGGAGTTATTACTAAAATTCCATTAGGAATAGTATATAATAATCCACTATTTAATAATTTAGGTCCAAAAATACCAATAAAATTAAATTTTAGTGGTAATGTAAATAGTTATCTTGAAACAAATATTAAAAATTATGGTATAAATAATGCAATTATAGAAATAACTATAAATATAGAAGTAGAAGAACAAGTATTACTTCCTTTTACTTCTAAAAAAATTAAAGTGTCAAATAAAATTCCATTGGCAATAAAAATAATAGAAGGTAATATTCCTGAGTATTATGCATCTGGTATAAAAGAAAATTCACCAATTATTTCATCTGTTAATTAATTGTGGTATAATTATTATGGTGATAGAATGTATAAATTTAATGAAATAAATTATAAATTAATAGAAAATTATAAAAATGCTTTTGATGAAACACAAGTGAAAGAAAAAATGACAGATTATTTTATTGATTTTGATTATGTAATAGGTGATATTGCTTATGGTAAATTAAGATTAAAAGGTTTTTGTAAGAGGAGTAATGAAAGATATAGTAATATTAACGATTACTTATTAAAAGATATGTATTTAAAAGATTATTGCGCACCAGGTTCTCCATACTTTGTATTAGAGAAAAAATAGTGGAAAAAATTGTAAAAAGAAAGTTAATTAATTAAAAAATATTGAGTTTTATACTAAACTATGATATATTATATTTGTAAGGTAAAGGAGGTTAATCATGAAGTGCCAAGGTTTTACACTTATTGAGTTGTTAGCAGTAATTGTAATCCTAGCAATAATTTTTCTAATTAGTGCACCAATAATACTTAATACTGTTAATAAATCAAAAGAAGAAGCTGAGCAAGAAAGTGCACGTTCTTATGTAGCGGTTATTAAAGAAAAAATAACTAAAGCTATGGTAGAATATCCTGAATTAAAACCAAGTAATTCTTTAAATGTTGAAGTAAATGGTACAGATGATACTTCTTTAAAAAGTTGGGACTGTAGTAATTGTGGAACAACTAATAAAATAGATTTCGATTATAAAGGCCCAATGCCTGACAAAGTTAACTTAACTTGGAACGAAGGCGAAATAACAGGATATTTAAAATATACGAGCAATTGTTTTTATATTGATAAAGGTGGAAATATTGAAAAAATTACTAAGTCTTCAGAAAATGAAGCAAAGAAATTTTGTGAGATTTAAAATTATATAAAGGGAGGAATTATTATGAATAAAAAAGGTTTTACTTTAATTGAATTATTATCTATTATCGTTATTTTAGCAGTTATTGCTTTAATCAGTACACCAATCATCACAAATACAATTGCTAATGTTAGAAAGAATTCAGACCGTGAAAGTGCAAGAGAATATGTTAGAATTATTGAAACAAGCATTACACAAGCTGCATTAGAATATCCTAATATTGTAATTGGTTCAGGAATTACTAATGCTACTGGAGATGCTACTCGTGAATGGCCATGTACTAACTGTAGTGCTGGAAATAAACTTAAAGTAGAATATAAAGGAACTTCTCCTCAAAAAGCAACTTTAAGTTATGATGCTGATACTGGAAAAATCACAGGAAAATTAAAATATGCAAATGGATGTTGGGAAGTTACAGCAAATGGTGATTTATCAGAATTAACTGCAAGTGATTCATTCTGTCAATAATATTACATGATTATTAAAAACGAATATTTTATTCGTTTTTTTTGTGGTATAATTGTATAAGAAAAGAGGTAATTATGGAAAATTTAATTATAGGCAGTCATGTTTCATATAAAAAAGATAAGGGATTAGTTGGTTCTGTTTTAGAAGCTTTGTCTTATGAAGCAAACACATTTATGTTTTATACAGGTGCTCCACAAAATACAGCTCGTCTACCAATTGATGAAGATTTAGTTAAAGAAGCTTATAAATTAATGGAAGAAAATAATATTGATCCTAATAATGTTATAGTTCATGCACCATACATTATTAATTTAGCAAATCCAGCTAACCATGATTTTTCAGTACGTTTTTTAAAAGAAGAAATTGAACGTTGCGAAAAGTTAGGAATGAAAAAATTAGTTTTACATCCGGGTAGTTATGTAAAACTTACTAGAGAAATTGGACTTGAAAACATAGTTAATTCTCTAAATGAAGTACTAACACCAGAAACAAATGTTAAAATATGTTTAGAAACAATGGCTGGTAAAGGTACAGAACTAGGTAATTTAGATGATTTAAAATATATGATAGACAACATTATTTTAAAAGATAAAGTAATGGTTTGTTTAGATACATGTCATTTAAATGATGCAGGATATGATCTTACAAAATTCGACGAATTTTTAAGTGAGTTTGATGATAAAATAGGAATTGATAAAATAGGTTGTGTTCATGTTAATGATAGTAAAAATGTTTTAGGAGCACACAAAGATCGTCATGAAAATATTGGATTTGGATATATTCCATTTGAAACTTTAATAAATATTATTTATCATCCAGCTTTAAAAGATGTTCCAAAAATACTTGAAACACCTTATGTAACTGCTAGTGATGATTCTAAAGTTAAAGTTTATCCACCATATTTATTTGAAATCAAAGAAATAAGAAATAAAGAAAAAAATATCAACTTAATTGAAGATATTAGAAAGTACTATAATAAAGATTGATATTTTGTTTTATATTCATTATATAGCTTAATCATAGTATTATAAGTATTATGATTAAATTTGTCTTTGACTGAATTAAATATTTTAGATGCATCACCATATATTAATTCATGCCAATTATTTTTAATTGTTGTTAAAATTAATTCACACTCATTATTAGTTAAAGTAACATTTTGTTTTAAAGCAAAATTATATATGTGTTCTTTATTTAATTTCTTTATATAATTTTTAATAATATATTGATTCATAAAACACCTCTATGATATTATATGTAAGTGTTTATGAATAATGTAGTTATTTATAAATGTGATAAAAAGAAAGGAGTATGATTGCTCATGAAAAATAATAAAAACCGTTTGGGTAATTATGCTCAAAAAGTTTTTAAAAGGAAAGAAAAATCTAAAGTTTTATATAAAAAGAGAAAAATTAAACCACAAAAGAATATAAAATATAGTTATTATAAAAGTTATAAAGATGTAAAAGAAACGATTGAAAAAAGATATAATATATTAATTGGGTTTATTATTTTAATAATGTGTATTTTGTTTGTAAATTTATTTTATATACAAGTAATAAAAAAAGATTATTATAGAAATGAAGTTGAAAAATCAACGCAAAATATTGTTGAAGGGTCTACTGCACCTCGTGGTCGTATTTATGATCGTAATCATAAAGTAATAGTGGATAATGAACCAAGTAAAATTATATATTATAAGAAACCTAGTGGAATAACAACTGAAGAAGAAATAGATTTAGCTTATCAAGTTGGGGAAATTATTTCAATTGATTTTAGTAGTATAAGTGAGACTAAATTAAAAGAATTTTGGATGGCTAAATATCCTAAAAAGGCTGATAAAAAAATAACTGATAAAGAATGGCAAAAGTTAGAAGAAAGAAAACTTACCAGTGATGATATTGAAGATATGAAATTAGAACGTATTACAACCGAAGACTTAAGTATTTTTACTGATGTTGATAAAGAAGCTGCAATGATATATACATTAATGAATAAAGGATATGCAACTAGTGAAAAAATAATAAAGAAAGAAAATATTACTGATGAAGAATATGCTTTAATTAGTGAACGTTCACATTTATTAAATGGGTTTAATACAAGACTGGATTGGGAACGTAGTTATCCATATGGAAGTGTTTTTAGAGCAATGTTAGGCAGTGTTTCTTCTAGTGATAGTGGTATTCCTTATGAACTTAAAGATTATTATTTAGCTAAAGGATATTCATTAAATGATAGAGTTGGTACTAGTTATTTAGAATATCAATATGAATCAACTTTAAGAGGTACTAAAAATAAATATCAAATTATGTCAGATGGTGAATATCGACTTATTGAAGAGGGAAAACGTGGAAATGATATTGTTTTAACAATTGATATTGAGCTTCAAAAAGCGGTTGAAGAAATTCTTACAGAAGAAGTTTTAAAAGCAAAAACTGAACCAAATACTGAATTATATAATCGTTCATTTGTCATTATTGCGGATCCTAAAACAGGTGATATTCTAGCTATGGCTGGTAAACAAGCTATTAAAGAAGGGGACTCTTACCAAGTTTTAGATTATACTCCAGGTATTACAACTTCACCAGTTGTTGTAGGTTCTGTAATTAAAGGTGCATCACATATTGTTGGTTATAATACAGGTGCTTTAACAATTGGTGAGAAAAGACTTGATACATGTGTTAAAATAGCTGCAACGCCGCAAAAATGTTCTTGGAAATATTTAGGAATGTTAGATGATATTACAGCTTTAAAACAATCTTCTAATACATATCAATTCTATACAGCAATAAAAGTAGGAAATGGTAATTATGTTTATAATCAACCACTTTCACTAGATCCGGCAGCTTTTGATACTTATCGTAATACTTTTGCGGAATTTGGTTTAGGTGTTAAAACAGGAATTGATTTACCAGTAGAAAGTTTAGGTTATAAAGGGACTAGCACAGTTAGTGGTCATTTACTAGATTTTTCAATTGGACAATATGATACTTATACACCAATTCAATTATCACAATATATTGGTACTATTGCTAATAATGGTTCAAGATTAAAACCACATTTATTAAAAGAAATATATGCATCAGATACTGATGAAAGTTTAGTAAAACGCGTAGATTATTATGAAACAACAGTTTTAAATGTTGTTAATACTAAAGCTGAATACTTAGAACGTGTAAAATTAGGTTTTAAAGCAGTTATGGAATATGGAGGAACTGGTTCAGGATATATTGATTTAAAATATAAACCAGCGGGTAAAACAGGAACTAGTCAAAGTTTTGTGGATACTGATGGTGATGGAAATATTGATACTGAAACAGTTACTAATACTTTTGCTGGATATGCACCATATGATGATCCCAAAGTAACGTTTACAGTAATATCTCCAGATATATATAATTATGCAAATAATAGTCTTTATCAAACTGCTGTAAATAAGCGTATTACCCAACGAGTAAGTCAAAAATACTTTGAATTATATGGTTATGAATAAAAAAAGCTTTGAAATTTAGGATTTCTTTGGTATAATAGTGTAGATGTAATGAAGGAGGGAAAACTCATGGCTAGAAAAGGAGAAAATAGAGAAGGTACTATTCTAAAATGTACTGAATGTGGAAATGAAAATTATTTAACAAGTAAAAACAAAAAAAATACACCAGAACGTTTAGAATTAAATAAATATTGTAAACACTGTAAAAAGAATACAACACATAGAGAAAAGAAATAAAATAAGGTTAACCTTATTTTTTAATGAAAGGAGGAAGTTTAATGTTTAATATTAATGATATTAAAAATGGAATTACTTTTGTTTTAGATGGTCAAATTTATCAAGTATTAGAATTCTTACATGTTAAACCAGGAAAAGGGCCTGCTTTCTTACGTACTAAATTAAAAAATTTAAGAACAGGAGCTACTATTGAAAAAACTTTTAATACTAATATCAAACTTGAAAAAGCAATGATTGAAAAACAAGGTATGCAATTTTTATATGCTAGTGGTAATTCTTATACTTTTATGAATATGGAAACATATGAACAAATGGAATTAACTAAGGATCAAATTGGTGAAGATGTTAATTATCTAAAAGATGGATTAAATGTTGATTTAACATTCTATAAAGGTGAATTATTAGGAATTTCAGTTCCTGAAAAAATCACTTTAAAAGTTGTTAAAACAGAACCAGCTGTTAAAGGAAATACAACTAATAATGCTACTAAAGATGCAGAATTAGAAACTGGATTAACAGTAAAAGTTCCATTATTTATTGAACAAGATGAAGATATTATTATTTCTACTAAAGATGGAAAATATGTATCTCGTGCATAATAAAAAGAAGAGTTAAATCTTCTTTTTTTGTTTTGTTAATAATTTTTCTTTATTATTTTTATATTCTACAATATTATTTCTAAGTCTTTTTAAATATTCTAGTTTTTCATTTTGTTCTTTTTCTAACACAAATTCTTTTTCATTATTAATATTTTTATTTAATTTATTTTCTTCTAATTTTTTTGTTTCATTTATTCCTTTGTCAATATATTCTCTACAAACTTTTTGTTGTAAAGCAAAGTTTCCAATAATCATAGCTGGAATTAAGAAATTTAGTGGAGTATTTATTAATAATAAACTTAAAGCATATTCTGAAAATAAAGTAACAGTCTTAATTTTTCCCATTTTAGTACTATTATTTTTTATATTTTTTTCCCACAAATAATATAAATTGACACTACCAATTTGTAATTCACCAACAATATTAAACCAGAATAATGGATTTATTGTAGTTAATAAAGTATTTAAAATAAGGGCAAATATTTTATCAGTAGTGGCATCAAATAAAGCACCAAACTTAGAATATCCATTTAATTTTCTTGCACAAATTCCATCTAGTTTATCAGTTAAACCAACAATACTTGTAATTATACCAGCTAAAAAAACATTACCACTCGCAAACGCACTAATGATTGGAATAATACCTAGAAATCTAACTAATGTAATGCTATTAGTAATTATTAATCCTAATTTTCTTGGGAAGTTTTTCTTCTTCATTTAACCACCTCTTAATAAGTTAATATTTTACTAATATTGCTTAAAAAAGTCAATTCAAAGATTAATATTATTAAACTAAACTAACAGTCGAGATAAAAGAATTTATTTAGTGATATAATTATCTTAGAGGTGGTTCATATGGATAACAATAAAATAGGAAAGTTTATTGCTTCTTTAAGAAAAGAGAAAGGATTAACGCAACAAGAATTAGGTGATAAATTATTTGTAACAGATAAAGCAGTAAGTAAATGGGAACGTGGTTTAAGTTTACCAGATATTTCTTTATTAAAAAAACTTGCTGAAGCATTAGATGTAGATGTTATTGATATTATAGAAGGAAAAAAGAATAGTAATAAAAAAATAAATATTGAAGAAGAATTAGAAAGAATAACAAATGATTTAAATAAAAAAAATAAAAGAAGAATACTTAGAATTATTACTATCATTGTTATCTTAATATTCATTATTATTTATATTTTATTTAGAAATGTTTATTTAGGTTATAATGTTGAAAATTTAAAATATAGTCATACTAATAAAAATATTAATATTGGTATACCTAAAACATCTTTTATGTTAAAACATAATGATCGAAGTTATTCTTTTAAAAATCTCCGTAATTCTAATATAGTTGAAAATGAAGTAAAAAAATATTTAAAAACTTTAAAATATTTAACTTGTAATGATACGATTTATTATTATAATGAAGAAGATAATTTTTCTATAATAAATTATTCTGTGGATAATCATATCTTATATAATACTATTTCATATGAAATAGTAGATAATGATTATTGTTATATGGAAAAGTTAGATGAATATGCAGAAAAATTACAAGGTTTAAAAAGATTTCATACTTTAAATAGAGGAACCATTTCACTAGAAGAAGATTGGGATAATAAACTTGAAATTATGTTTTTAGATGGTGGATATGATTCTAGTAAAATATATGAATTTAAAGCTAATATGAAAGTTATATATTATGAACGAATAGAAGATAAACTTGCTAAAACTAATATTCTAGAAGAATCTAATGGAACATTTGAAATAAAAGGGGATAATTTATATTATTATCGTAGTGAAATTATAGAAAGTTCTAGTGATATAAAAATACCAGATGTTTCAGTATTTAAAATAGATAATGGTAAATTAATATTACAAGATGATTATTTAGATAAGTATCAAGAAGAAATTGTTTTAGAGTAGGTGATTAAATGAAAGCTATAAATAAAATAAAAGATAAGTCGTTAATATACAGTTTAATATATTTATGTTTATTTATAATATTTTGGTTTATTTTAAATGCATTAAATTATGAGTATTTACAATGGTTTAAAATCTTTTCTGTTTTATTAATTATCATAGGTATAATAATTGGTACTGTTATAACAATAAGAAACTCTAAATATGAAGAAAAAGATAAATTTTTATTATATTGTGTTTATCTTGCAATTGAATTAATAATTTCATTTATAGTTATCCTTATTATTTCTTTTCCACTTTTATATCAAACAGAGAAAATAGTTAAAAAAGATGGTATTTTATATATTGAAGAAAAATATAGCTTTTTACTTTCAAATCATATAAATTATTATAAATTCTCTAATATTATTTTTCGTACAAAAAAAGTAACTATATATAAAAGTTATAATAATTCATTAAGTGATGATGAATATTTGAAAACAACATATTATGATGATGAAGGTAAAGTAATTAAAGAAGAAACAAAAGAAGATGTTTCAATTGATAATTTAGAAACTTCACCAGATGATTTAGAAGTTTTATATACGAAAAAAATAGATCAAAATATTTCTTTTCGTATTTTACGAGTAGACTATATTTTGAATGGAAGAAGTTTAGTTTATGTTGAAAAATCTAGTGATGGAGGAAAAACTTTTGTTAATAATCTTGAAACATCAGATAAATTTTTAACTGTTAATAATGAAGCAAGTTATAAGTTTTTAAATGAATTTATTGGTTTTATAAATAATAATGATAGTACCTCACCAAATAAAGGATTAATAGCTACTAGAGATGGTGGAAAGACTTTTGAAGACGTTATATTTAAAATAGATGAGGTTGATTATTTATATTTAGATGGTATGCCGTATTTTGAAGACAATAATTTAAAATTAAATGGTAAATTATATTTAAGGAATAATCCAGAAAATATTACTTTAATTAGTTATGATAATGGGTTAAGTTGGGAAAAATATTAGAAATTTATCATAAAAACTTGACAAATTGAATAAAATAAAGTAAAATCATTAATGAATTAAGAAGGAAAGCAGTGTATCCACACTCACCTGATTGCTAAAGCAATGGGTCCATGCCAAGAAAAAATCTATATTTTTTATTGTGTAATGGAAGGTGGATACGTGTATCTACCTTTTTATTGATATTTTTTGGAGGTGTCATTTATCGCAAAGAGAGATAAAGGGTTGTTTATTAATGAACAAATTCGAGCTAAAGAAGTTATGGTTATTGGACCAAATGGGGAACAATTAGGTGTTAAACCTTTAAGGGATGCTTTAACTTTAGCAGAGTATTCTGGTTTTGATTTAGTTCTTATTAATCCTAATGCTAAACCACAAGTTTGTAAGATTATGGATTATAATAAGTATCGTTATGAAATGAAGAAAAAACAAAAAGAAAATATGAAAAAACAACGTGAAAAAAATCTTGAAACAAAAGAGTATCAATTATCTGTTACAATTGATGTTCATGATTTTGATACACGTGTTCGTCATGCAAAAGCATATTTAGAAAAAGGACATAAAATTAAATCAAGTATTCGTTTTAAAGGTCGTGAGTTAGCGCATCCAGAATTAGGACGTGATGTGTTACTTCGTTTTGCAGAAGCTTTAAAAGAAGTTTCTGATATGGAAAGTGCTCCAAAATTAGATGGTCGCAATATGATAATGATGCTAAGCCCAAAAAAGGACAAGTAAGAGGAGGAAGAATTATGGCTAATAAAGTAAAAGCTAAAACACACAAAGGATTAAAAAAAGTTTCTAAAAAAACTGCTAATGGTTATAAAATCACAAGTGCTGGTGGAAATCATAAAAGTGGTAAGAAATCAACTAAAATTACAAGAAGATATGCTAAATCTAGTACTTTAAGTAATTCAGATAATAAAAGATTAAAGGAAATATTAGGTAAATAATTAGAAGGAGGAATTAGATATGCCAAGAGCAAAAGGTGGTACGATTAGTCGTGCTCGTCATAAAAAAGTATTAAAACAAGCTAAAGGTTATTTTGGAAGTAAACATAGATTATATAGAACTGCAAATGAACAATTAATGAATTCACTTGCTTATGCTTATAGAGATCGTAGACAAAAGAAAAGAGATTTTAGAAAGTTATGGATTACACGTATTAACGCTGCATGCCGTATGAATGATATTAGTTATTCTAAATTCATTAATGGTCTTAGTGTTGCTGGTGTAGAAATTAACAGTAAAATGTTATCAGAAATTGCTATCGATAGTCCAGAAAGTTTTGCTGAATTAGTTAAAACAGCTAAAGATGCTTTAAATGGTAATGTAAAAGAAACTAAAAGTGAAGATAAAAAAGATTTATCAACTTTAAAAGTTGCTGAACTTCGTGAAATGGCTGAAGCTAAAGGTATTGAAGGTGCATCTTCAATGAAAAAAGCTGAATTATTAGATGCTTTAAAATAAAAGAGTGTTAACCATTCTTTTTTTTGTTAAACTATTTGGTTTTTATTAATAAATAAGATATAATATTTAGTAGGTGGTTTTATGACAGAAAAATTAATAAAATTATTAAAAGAAAAAAACTTTGTTTTACCACAAGTTTTATTTTATAAATATAAAGAATTAAATTTAACTTTAGAAGAGTTATATTTTATTATTTATTTATTAAATATTAATTCATTAGTATTTAATCCTAAACAATTTAGTAATGATTTAAATATGGATATGGCAAGTGTTTTAGAAATGGTTACAACTTTAACTTCTAAAGATATTCTTTCTTTAGAAATGATTAAAGAGGGTAATATTCGTAATGAATATTTAAAATTAGATAAACTATATAATAAATTAGCTTTTATATTAATTAATGAAGAAGATAAAGAAAAAACTACTAGTTTATTTGATGTATTTGAAAAAGAGTTTGGTAGAACTTTATCACCTATAGAATATGAATTAATTAATGGTTGGTTAGATAATGAATTTAGTGAAGAATTAGTTTTAAAGGCCTTAAAAGAAGCTGTTTATAATGGAGTATCTAATTTAAGATATATTGATAAAATATTATATGAATGGAAGAAAAAGGGTATTAAAACAGCTAAAGAAGTAGAAATGAATAGAACTAAATTTCAAAATAAAAAAGAAGAGAGACCAGAAGTGTTCTCTTATGATTGGTTAAATGATAATGAATGATTTTTATGAAAAATTAGATGTTTTAATACCTAATCCTGTATGTGAATTAGAATTTACTAAAGATTATGAATTATTAATATCAGTAATGTTAAGTGCTCAAACAACTGATAAGAGAGTAAATAGTGTAACTAGAATATTGTATAAAAAATATCCTACTTTAGAATCTTTAAGGGATGCCGAGTTGGAAGATATTATAAAAATTATTAAACCAATAGGAACATATAAAAGAAAAGCAATAAATGTTAAAGAAATTAGTTTTTTATTAATTAGAGATTGTAATGGTGTAGTCCCAAATGATAGAGAATATTTAGAAACATTACCAGGTGTTGGTAGAAAAAC
>CALVZI010000093.1 GCA_944372485.1 uncultured Bacilli bacterium | reverse complement strand
TGGTGCGATGAAAGTATGTTTGTTACCTTGCTCATGTAGTTTTGCACCGGGAGCTTCAAATCCTTGTAAATGCAAGGCAATTGGTCTAGCCCCTATTGGACAACCACCCGGAAAATACATAGTAACTTTTTTATATCTTCCAAGTAATGCCCCCATAAAATAATATGAAGCTCGAAGTTTTTTTGATATTTTTTCTGGAATAGCCAAATTATTTATATCAGCTGAATTAATTTTCATAGATGTCTCATTTCGTACAACATCAGCATTTAAATATTTAAGCATTTCTTCCAAAGCATCTATATCTGAAATATTAGGAATAGAATCAATTTTAACTTCTTCATCACATAAAATTGAAGCAGGTACAAGGGCAACTGCACTATTTTTAGCACCACTTATTCGTATTTTACCCCTTAATACTTTATTCCCTTCAATAATAATTTTTTTCATACATTCCTCCACATAAACAATATAAAAAGATTATGCTTTATTTATGCTTCCTAATAATTCTAATTTTTTGTCAATTACTTCTTTCATAGCTTCTTCTCCCGCTTTTATTACTTTTCTAGGATCATAAACTACTTGATTATTAGTTATAAAATTACGTACTGCATTTGACCAAGCAATTTGTAATTCTGTATTAATATTTAATTTTGAAATTCCACAAGTAATAGCTTTTTTTATCAATTCATCATTTATACCACTACCACCATGTAAAACTAATGGAATATTTAAAGCATCATCTATTTTTTTCATTCGTTCAAAATCTAATTTTGGTTCCCCTTTATATAAACCATGCACACTACCTAAAGCAGGAGCTAAAAAATCTAATCCTGTTTCCTTAGTAAGCATAATTGCATCTTCTACTTTAGCATATGCAAGTTCATCAGCAACGCCATCTTCTTCACCACCAACATGACCTATTTCTGCTTCAACACTAACATTTTTAGAATGTGCATATGATACAACTTTTTTTGTAATTTCAATATTTTCTTCTAAATTATATTTTGAAGCATCAATCATAACAGAAGTAAAACCAGCATCAACTGCTCTTTTACATGATTCATAACTGCTTCCATGATCTAAATGTAAAACGACTGGAATAGTTATACTTAAATCTTTTATTAAACTTTTAACAATAGAAACAACAACATCTTCGCCACCAATGTATTTTATTGCTCCTTCACTAACACCTAAAATTACTGGACTATTTTGTTTTTGACATTCTTCTAAAATAAATCTTGTCCACTCTAAATTATTAATATTAAAATGTGGAATAGCATATTTACCATTATGTGCTTTTTCCAACAATTCTTTTGCATTTACCATCATAAAAATCACCATTACAATTATAACATGTATAAATGTAGAATACAAAAAAATATGAAGAAAAGTGTAAAGTAAAATATAAAGTTTTACTTTAAAGGTAACTTATTCCTAAGATAACCAAAGCGATACCACCCAAAATTGGAGCAATTTTACCTATTAAAATATTTAAGTAATTTCCTAATTTTAATCCTAAAAAAGTAAACAATCCACTAAATAATGCAAATAAAAGGCATGAAATAATATGATAATCAGTTAGAGATGATATACCGATTCCAACAACAAAACTATCAATACTAACAGCAAATGCAAAAAATAATATATTACCTATATTTATTTCACTAACATTATTTCCCTTTATATTTTCTATAATCATTTGTATACCAATAAATACTAAAACTAAAAAAGTGAAAAAATTAGTATTAATTGAAAAAGTTTTAATTATAAAACTTCCTAAAAATAAGCCCAAAAGAGGCATAAAAAAGTGAAATAAAGCAACTGAAAGTGCTAATAAAATTATTTTTGTCTTTTTTAGTCCAATTGTTCCATATGCAAGAGATAAAGAAAAAGCATCCATACTTAAACTAACTGCTACTATTACTATTAATAATAAGTTCATGTAATCACCTTCTAAAAAAGTTTATTCTATAAAATAAAAAATAGACTAAAAAAAAATAACATTTTAGTTATTTCATTTAATACTTTTTTAGCCAAATGTAAATTTTTGTTAATTATAAATATTTTTCTAATAGCTCTTGAATAAAAAATTTATATTCTACTTCTTCACTTTCTTCTGCTTCGATTAAACACATAGGTGGAAATAAGACACACCACCAATTGTCACCTTCTCCCGCACCAAGTGTTACAAGTAATGAATTATAATATCCTTCTGTATAAGTTACACCCTTAAATTCTTTATCAGGAAAGTAATTTAATCCAAAATTAATTTTATAATCTAAATTGTAATTTTCTTTTACTAATAAATCATTAATACGATTGTCAATTAATGACAAGTTAGCTTTAATTATTTTTTCAGCTTCTTCACTACCTTTTGTATCTTTTAATAAATCATAAGTTGTTGTCTGTAGTACCTCTTTAACTTTAGCTTTAATTTGTTGATCATAATCACTATTACTATTTGGTATTACTCGCATTCTAATTGCATTTTCAGGTATAACTAATTCATAAGCTTTACTATTTACACTATTAAATAATACATATCCAATTATTATAATTACAATTCCTATAAAAACCTTATTCATTTTATCACCTATAAATATAGTGAGTTTAAAATAATAGTTTATTCTTAATATAAAAAAAAGACACATACAAAATGTGCCATTATTTGTGATAAGTCTCATTTTTTATTATTTTAAATGAACGATAAATTTGTTCTAACAATATTAATCTAAATAATTGGTGGGGGAAAGTAAGCTTGGAAAAAGATAATTTATAATTACTGATATTTTTAATATCTTGATGAATTCCATACGAACCACCAATAACAAAAGTAATATTTGAATTATTAATTAAAATATTATCTATTTTGTTAGCAAGTGCTACAGAATCAATTAAATTACCTTCTATTTCCATTGTAATTATATAATCTTTAGAATTAATTTTCTTTAATATTAAATCTTTTTCCTTCTCCAGAACAATATTCTTATTATTATCATTATAGTCTTCTACTTCAACAATTTCAATCTTAGTATATTTAGATAATCTCTTTAAATACTCATTAATTCCATCTCTATAAAATTTTTCTTTTATTTTTCCAACACAAACTATTTTTATCATACTTCAATCAATTCCGTTCTTTCTTTTTGCTTTGCTATAATTAACTTTTCAATACTCTTATCACTTTTTTTCAAAGTTTTTTTCAAAGTAGATAAAGCTAATTCTTCATCATTATTTTCTTCACTTAAATGGATTAATACTACACCTTTAGTATCATTTCCTATAAATTTACTCAAATAATATGATGAATCTTTATTTGATAGATGTCCTTTATCACCAATTATTCTTTGCTTTAAATAGTATGGATAACTACCATTCATAAGTAATTCTACATCATGGTTACTTTCCATTATATAATAATTTTTATTTGAAAGAATTGGAAAATACTTTTTATTTATATAACCTGTATCTGTTATGTAAACAATCGATTTACCATAAGCTTCAAAGACATAACCGTTAGAATCCTCTGTATCATGACTAGTTTTAAAAACAGTTACTTGTAAATCAGATATAGCAAAATTATCAGTTATTATTTGATAATTTTCAATCGTGATAATTTTACTAATTTCATTATACATTTTTGAAGTCAAATAAATAATTGGATTATATTTTTTTATAAATACTTTAATTCCATTAATATGGTCAACATGAGTATGTGTTAAAACAATGGCATTAATAGATGATGGTTCAATATTTAATGATTTTAATTTTTTTTCAGCATTTCCTGATGTAATTCCTAAATCAACAAGAATTCGAGTCTTATTTGTTTCAATAAAACTCGAATTACCTTTACTACCGCTTGCTAAAACTGAAAAATTCATTAATATTTACTCCATGGATTAATTCTTGTTCCACCATACCAAGGTCTTCCACCTACCCATACTTCAAAATGCACATGAGGACCAGTTGCAAGTCCTGATTGACCAACATATCCAATTACTTGACCACGTTCTACTGTTTCACCAACTGATACAGCTCGTTTTTGCATATGAGCATAACATGTATAATATCCATTATTATGGTTAATACATACATAATTTCCATCAGGATAACGATATGTTGATTCTGAAATAACACCATTTGTAACTGCATAAATTGGCGAACCATATCCAGTACCACTAATATCTAGTGCTAAATGAGCTTCACGAGTACCACCAAAAATACGATATCCATAGTCAGAACTTATTGTCCATCCACTATTAGTTGGCCATAACCAATTTGTTGTACTACCAACAGTAGGAATATATTTTTCACCTTTAACTAATATTTCATTAACCGCTGGTTTTAATACTTCTTTATTCTTTGGATCAACATAACTAATAAATCCATTAATTCGTTGTTCTTTTTGAGTAACACGTTCGACACCTTTTTCTCCATTTTGAATAACTTGGTCATCACCTACTAATTTAGTTTCATCATAACGAATTTCTGTTTGATAATCACTTTCTTTATCTACAACAACATGTTCTTCTACGACAACATCAACTTGAGGTTCGATAGTTCCAATTGTTACTTCTTGACCAGGGAAAAGTAAATTAGATTTATCTGTAAATTCAGGATTAGAAATCATAAATTCTTCCACACTTATTTCATTATTAAATGCAACTTTTTCAATAGTATCTCCTGCCTGAACAGTATATTGTGTAGAGACTGGATTACTTCCAAATAAAATATATTTAGCTAAATCGTCTTCATTTGTATATATTTTGTCGTCTACAGAAATATAAGTTTCTTTTATACTAATCTTTTGATCAACATATATATTTTCAATAATACGTCCAGTTGAAGTAATTTCTTCTTGTGTATCATTTATATAATTTTCATAATTTTCACTACCAACAAAAGTTTTAATAGTTGTTTCTATTGCTTCTTTAAAGTTCTTTTTGTTGATAACATTTACTACTGTATTTTTTTTATCCTTTTTTATAGTAAATTGATACCCTTTAACAGTAAAAGATTTTTCCTTTTCTATTTTTTTATAAATATCCCTAACACTACTTACTTCATCATGATATGTTAAAATTTTCTTTATTTCTAAGCCATTTGGAGCATAAACTTTATCAACATTATACTTTTTCTTATAGTAATTTCCACGTTCATCAATATATTCTTCTAATTTTTTCTTTGATTTGATAGTACCTAATAATTTGTCATCTAAATAAACTTGATAATAAGCATTTGGCTCTATATTATTATTATAATTAAATCCCAATATAAACATCGCACCTGTAATTAGAATAACAATAATTAATAGTGTAATTTTTTTCATAACTCACCTAACTTTCTTCAGCTTCTACAAAGTTTACAAATGTACTTGTATTCTTTCTAAATAATAAATCAACTGTTCCAGTTGGTCCACTACGATGTTTTCTCATAATAAATTCACTTCTACTTACATCAGTTGCAACAGCTGCATCTTTGTTATAATAATCATCACGATAAAGAAATGCAACAATATCGGCATCTTGTTCGATAGATCCAGATTCACGTAAATCACTTAAAATTGGACGTTTATCATCACGTGATTCAACACTACGTGAAAGTTGGGCTAAAGCAATAACGGGAATATCTAATTCCATAGCCATTGTTTTCAAAGCACGGCTAATTTCAGCAATTTCTTGTTGTCTTTGTCCGGCATATTTACTTGATCCTTGAATTAATTGTAAGTAGTCAATTATAACAATATCTAAACCATCTTCACTACTAGCAAGTCTTCGACACTTAGCTCTTATTTCACTAATTGTTACTCCAGGTGTATCATCTATAAATATTTTAGTATCCGCTAATCTACTTATTGCTTCATTTACTCGTTTCCAGTCATTATGTTCTAACTTTCCAGTAGCAAGTTTACCACCTTCTATTTGTCCGACAGAAGCAAGCATACGACTAGCTAATTGTTCTGCTCCCATTTCTAAAGTGAATAAAGCAACTGTTTTTTTAGCATTAATAGCAATATTAGTAGCAATATTAAGAGCAAACGCTGTTTTTCCCATAGCAGGACGAGCAGCAATTATAATAAGTTCGTGCTTGTGAAATCCAGATGTAATTTTATCTAAATCATAGAAACCAGTTGGTAAACCAGTAATATCACCTTTACTTTGAGCTAATTGTTCAAGATCACTTTGTGTTTTAAATAAAACATCTTGAATAGTTTTAAATTCACTACCTTTTCTAGTTTTAACAACACTTAAAATTTTCTTTTCAGCACTATCCAAAACTTCAGCTATTCCGTTAGTAGCATTATAACCCGAAGTAACTATTTCTGTTGCTTCTTCAATTAAACGTCTTAATATAGCTTTTTCATCAACAATCTTAATATATTCATCAACATTAGCAGCAGTTGGCACCATATTTACTATTTCAGTTAAATATTCTACTCCTCCAACTGTAGTAAGTAATTTTTTTTCATCTAAAGCAGCAGTAACAGTGGTAATATCGATAGGAGTTCCTTTTTCTGCAAGTTCAGAAATTACCATAAATATTTTACCATGTGCATCTAAATAAAATAAATCACTTGTTAAATTCTCAACACTTTTTTGTAAAGCATATTTAGACAAAAACATTGAACCTAATACAGATTTTTCAGCATCTATATTATGAGGTAAAATCTTTTCTTGCATAAAATCACCTATCTTTCTTTTTCTATTTTAATATTTATATTTGCTTTTACTTGTTTATGTAATTCAATGATAACTTTATGAACACCTAAAGAAGTTAGTGGTTCATTTATTAGAACCATTTTTTTATTAATATCAAATCCTAATTTTTTAAGTTCACTAACAATTTGTTTTACACTTACACTTCCAAAAACTTTATCACCTTTACCAGTTTTTACTTTAAATGTTAAAGTTTTTCTTTCCAATACTTTTTTTATTTCTTCACATTCTTTTATTAATTTTTCTAATTCTTCTTCTTTTTTACGATTTTGTGTATTTAAATGTTTTACATTTGCTGTACTAGCTAAAACTGCATAACCATTTTTTATTAAATAATTTTGACCATATCCAGCTTTAACTTCTTTAATATCTCCCTTTTTTCCTTGTCCTTTTAAATCTTTAATAAAAATAACTTTCATTTATTTTCACCTCAATTTATTATTTCATATAATCTTTCTTTTACTTGATTTATAGTTGTATTTATAATTTCAGCAGCAGCATCACTCTTGTGACCACCACCACCTAATTTTAACATAATTTTTTGAACATCTATTGTCCCTACTGATCTAGAGCTAATTCCAACTGAGCTTTCACTAACTTTTCCAATTGCAAAAGCAGCTTCTACTTTATCAAATTGTAATAATTCTTCAGCAATTTGAGCTAAATCTTTTTTTAATACAATTTCTTCATTTAGTGTACAAATAGCCATTTTTTCATTAATCATATAACTATTTTTTATATAATCTTGTCTTTTTTTATAAACTTCCATGCTTTCTTGAAGCAAAGTTTGTTTATCAATATTATTAGCCCCCATTTTCATTAAATATGAGCCTACTTCGTATGTTTTATCAGTTGTTTTAATATTATAACTATTTGTATCTATTTCCATACCAGCTAACATAATAGTAGCAACAATGGGTGATACATTTTTATTTAAATGATGTAAATAAAATGAAACAAACTCAACCATACTAGATAACCTAGAATTAATGTATGTTAGTTCATTACCATTAAGTGAATTAACCATTTTAATATGGTGATCTAAAACAACTTTATTTTTAAAGTAACTAAACATATCAGGTTTATCTAATAAATTCAAATTATGAGTATCAATAACAATTAACAAAGTTTTTTCAGAATCCATTTTAAATACTTCTTCTTCATTCACAAAATTAATTTTAACATTATATAATTTTAATTTTTCAAGTGCTTTTAAAACAGAAGTATTATTAATATTTTTTTCTAAATATATTGATATTTCTTTGTTTTTCTCTTTTAAAATACGATATAGTCCTAAACTAGATCCTAAAGCATCTAAATCAAGATTCTTATGCCCAGTAATTACATAATTATCATATTTATTAAATATATTTGTTAATTTTTCAAATACATGTTTCACATTATCACCCCAGTATTAATATTATACTATAAAAAAAGTTAGATGTCTTTAAATCAGCTAAATATTTTTCTTATTTTTTAACTTTTTAAAGAATCCAACTATTTAATCCTACTAGATATTTCATGAATTTTGTTAAGGCGATGATAAATACCAGATTTTGTAATTTTTGTTCCTGTTTCAACAGTTATAATTTCACTTAATTCTTTTAAAGAAACATCTGGATATTTTTTACGATATAAACAAACAACTTGCAATTTTTCATCTAATGTTTCGATTAAACCAGCATCTAATAAAATTTGGATATCTTTAATTTGATTATTCGCGGTTTCAATCATCTTATCAACATTAGCTTGTTCACAGTTATTTAAACGATTAGTATTATTTTTCTCATTTCTTATAACTCTAATTTCTTCATAATATAAAACAGCATTAGGAGCATCAATAATTTTCAAAAAATCACTTATTTTTTCTGCTCCTTTTATATAAATCATATATTTATTTTCTCTTTTTAAATACTTACTATTTAAATTATATTGATTTAACAAAGAATTAATAAATATGGCATATTCCTGGTCAGAAACTACAAATTCTAAATGATATCTTGAAGTCTTTGGATTATTCACGCTTCCAACCGCCAAAAACAATCCACGTAAATAAGCCCTAATACTTGGTTCATCATCAAGTAAATATTGACTAGGAACTGTCATATATTTGTTATTTACTACAATATTTAAATCATTTAAAATATATTCTTTTTTTCTTTTAATTTCTAAAATATAAATATATTTTTTAGAAAAATTATAACCTCTTCGTACAGTAACGCTAACATTTACATCATATAATTTTTTAATTAAATCATATATTCTTCTAGCAAGTGAACTATTTTCAGTTGTTAATCTAACATAATCACCTATTTCAGCAATGTTTCTAAAAATTGCCGATAATTCTGCGATGTATTCAATTTTAGAAGTTCTTTTTTTACTTATTTCATTTTTAACATCACTAGTAAATGACATAATACCACCCTATAACAATACAGAATAAATGGTAAGAGCTAACTTCATTACATCATGATGAATTTGATTATCAATAATCTTTACAAGATTATCTTCATATACATTTAGATCATTTAAATTGTTATAATCTATAACAACAGGATCTTTTTGTTCTTTTACTAAATATTTTTCAATTATTTCTTTTTCTATTTTCCCACCATTAACAATAACATCAGTTATTTTTCTATTTCCCAAATAACTGTTTAAAGTCTTAATATGATCACTTACTGTGTAATCATCAGTTTCTCCTGGTTGAGTCATCATATTACAAACGTATAACAACTTAGCATTACTTTCATCAATTGCATTGATGATTTTAGAACTAATTAAATTACAAATTACACTAGTAAATAAACTTCCCATACTAAATACAATCATATCAGCTTCTTTTATTTTATTAATAACAATTTCTGGAATAGCAGGTTCTTCCTTATAAAAAATTCTTTTTATTGTTTCCTTACTTTGAGTTATATTATGTTCTCCTTCGATAATTTTACCATTCTTCATTTCTGCCATTAATATAACATTATCTTCTGTAAGGGGTAATACTGTTCCTTTTAAATTAAAAACTTTCCCCAAAGCTTCAATCCCATCAGACATATTTCCTGAAATATTAGCAAGAGCTGTTAACATTAAATTTCCTACAGTATGCCCATCTAAATCACTTGATGTATTAAATCTATAATTAACTAATTTTTCAACAATTGGTTCTACTTCAGATAACGAGATTAAAACTCTACGAATATCTCCCATAGCCGGAATATTAAATTCCTCTCTTAATCTTCCGGTGCTTTTTCCATCATCACTAACTGAAACTATTGCAGTAATATCGACCGGAAATTCTTTTAATCCAGAAAGTAATGTAGATAACCCATTACCTCCACCAAATACAACAACTTTCTTTTTCATCCTATCACCACTATAATTATACTACAAAAAACAAAATTATTTATTATTTACTAAAATTAATCCTTTATTATTATTTATTATCTTTACATATTCGATAGCTTGATAATATAAACTTCCAATTTTTAAATAATCTCCTTGTTCTTCAGCATCATATAACTTATCACTTAATAATATAAATTTATTGATTTCATCACAACTCATATAATTTAATAATTTATTTTGAAATGAGGATAAATCAGAGTTCATATAAAAAGATAACATTTCATCTTCACCAATCAATGAATTTATTTCTTTCATTAATTTTGTACTTTTCTCATGACGTCCATAAAACTCTCCTTTATTTTCATCACAAAAATACTTTTCAACTAACAACAAAGTATATCCTTTATTTAGGCCTCTTCCAAAACGTTTTTTAGAACCATTATTACCAATGGATAATCCTTGATATTCATATTTTTTATCATTATTTGTTGTAATGACATTAAATAAAGTTTGATAAATTAAATATATATATTCATCATTATATTTAATTTTATTTTTATTTATATCATAATTCATTTCATATTTAGAGCAATCATTAAGCATATGCATGAATTGATATAATAAAGATTTCTTTATTACTAAAGTATCTAATTTATTTTGTTGATCAATCACATATTTACTACCAATATCTTTATCAATTCTACTAAAAAATTTCTTTATATGATATTGTAATTCTGTTTCAGGTATATTTCCTTGAATATTAAAATTTGGTTCTTTCATATTATTTTCCTCCTTAATTTTTCTAGTATTATACCACAAAAAAATAAGAAATAAATCTTATTTCTATTTTATTTTAATATTTTAATAATATTGGAAGCCGCTAAAGCACCTTCTCCAATAGAGGTTGCAATTTGATATAAATCTTTTTTCAATACATCACCACAAGCATATATTTTATCATCACTTGTCTTTAAATGTGAATCAGTAATTATATATCCGTCTTCAGTTGTTTTAATATTATCAATAAAATTTGTTTCTGGAATTTGACCTATATATATAAATAAACCATCAGCATTAATTACACTTTCATCATTAAGTTTGACACCACTAAATCTATCATCCTGTTCTAGTATATCAATTACTTCTTTGTTAAAATATTTAATAATATTTTCTTTTTTATTTACTTTATCAATTAAAAATTGATCAGCACGATATTCACTACTTCGATGAACAATATATACTTTATTAGCAATATCAGCAATATATAAAGCCTCTTCTAAGGCACTGTTTCCTCCACCAATAATAATAACGTCTTTATTTTTATATAACATTCCATCACAATACGCACAATAACTAATACCACTACCTAATAATTTCTTCTCATTAGCTAATCCTAATTCACGTGGCCTTCTTCCTGTTGCGATAATTACAGTTTTAGTAACAAATTCTTCTTTATCAGTACATACAACTTTATAGTTTTCACTATCTCTAACTTCTTTTACATCACCATATTTATAATCAACACCTAATTTTTCTATTTGTTCATAAATATTAAATGCCAAAGTTGGTCCATCTACTTTTTTAAAACCTGGATAATTTTCAATATTAGAACTTTTATTTATCTGTCCACCAGGAACCCCTTTCTCAAGTAAAATAAAATCAATATTAGCTCGCTTTAGATATATTGCAGCAGTCATTCCAGCAACACCTGCACCAATTACCACACAATCATATATCTTTTTCAATTATTTCACCTTCTTTATATAAATTTTCTAATCTAGTTTCTCTACAATGCTTAATAACAATTATCAATCCAATAATAATCATTATACCAGATACTATTTGAGCAATTTTAAAATTACCTAACATTAAACTATCAGTGCGTAATCCTCCCTTATTGCAACGTCCTGTTCCATACCACATTGTATAAAGAGCCTCT
>CALVZI010000092.1 GCA_944372485.1 uncultured Bacilli bacterium | reverse complement strand
CTGTTAAATGCCCAATTTGTGAATAAGAATACTTATTTTCCCCGTTAATTTTATCTTGAACAAGTTTTAATGCATATTTTTTATTATGCATATAAAAAACATCTCCTTTCGAGAATATATTATAACTTAATGCGTATACATTTTAACTAAATAATAACGTATACATTTTAAAAAAAGATTAACAAAAGAATTGTAATTCTTGATAAAAAGTTAAAATTATAATATAATTATTATTGAGGTAATAATATGAATAAAATAAAACACTTAGGAATTATTTTAGATGGTAATGGAAGATGGGCTAAAAAACGTGGTTTAAATCGTAGTTTAGGTCATAAAGAAGGATTGAATACATTAGAACAGATTGTTCCTGTTATTTTTAATAATGGAATAGAAATATTAAGTATATTTGTATTTTCTACAGAAAATTTTAAAAGACCAGAAGCGGAAGTTAATTATTTAATGAAATTATTTTCTAATAATTTTGATAAATTAAATAATATTTGTAATAAAAATAATATAAAAATAGTTTTTTCTGGAAGAGTAGAAAATTTACCTAAAAGTGTACTTAAAACAGAGGAAAAGTTAGTTCAAAGTACTAAAAATAATAATAGTGGAATTTTAAATATTTGTCTTAATTATGGGGGACAAAGTGAGATAGTTGATATGGTTAAAAAAATTATTGATGAAAAAGTTCCTAGTAGTGAAATTAACGAAGAGATGCTTTATAAATATTTGTATCAAGATTTACCACCAATGGATTTATTAATTAGGACTGGTGGTAATAAAAGAATAAGTAATTTTATGTTATATAGTTTAGCTTATTCAGAATTATATTTTACTGATACTTATTTTCCTGATTTTAACGAAGAAGAACTTTTAAAAGCATTAAGTATATACAATCATACAGAAAGAAGATTTGGAGGTTTAAAAGATGAAACAAAGAGTAATTAGTGCAACTGTTGCTTTAGCACTTTTTGTACCAATATTATTATATGGAGGTTGGGTATTTGAAATAGCTGTTTTATTATTAGCTATTCAAGGACTTAGAGAATTTATTCATATTAAAGAAACAAGAAAGAAAATGCCTGATTTTGTAAAAGTAATGTCTTTTTTACTACTTACTATTATGGTATTATCAAAAAGTGGGATGGAGGAATTTAATTTTTTAGTTGATTTCCGTTTAATTTCAGCTTTATTCTTAGCTTATTTAATACCAGTAGTAATGTATCATAAAAGAGAAGTATATAGTGTTAATGATGCTTTTTATTTAATATCAGGATTATTTTTTATAGGAACTGCATTTAACTTATTAATTTTAATTAGAAATACAAGTTTATTATATATAGTTTATTTGTTTATTATTACGATTATGACAGATACTTATGCATATTTTATTGGTAGTTTAATAGGAAGACACAAATTACTTGAAGTAATTTCACCTAAGAAAACTTGGGAAGGAAGTATTGGTGGAACTTTATTTGGAGTATTAATTGGAGCAACATTCTTTCACGTTGTAGTAAATCCAACTATTCCAATTTACTTTGTTACATTAATGACTTTATTCTTATCAATAATTGCACAATTTGGAGATTTAGTATTTAGTTCAATAAAAAGATATTATGGTAAAAAAGATTTCTCGAATATTATGCCTGGGCATGGTGGTATATTAGATAGACTTGATAGTATAATATTTGTAATGTTAGGATTTATGTTTTTTATAACAATTATTTAAGGGGGATATTATGACATTTATAATTACACTTATAGAGTTTATAATTATTTTGGGAATAACAGTGTTGATCCATGAAGCTGGACACTATTATTTTGCTAAAAAAGCTGGTATTTACGTTTATGAATTTTCAATTGGTATGGGTCCAAAATTGTTTGGATGGAATCGAAAAAACGATGAGACAGATTATTCAATTCGTGCTATTCCAATTGGTGGATATGTTTCTATGGCTGGTGAAGAAATAGAAATAGATGAAGATATACCAAAAGAAAAACAAATGCAATCTAAAACTTGGATGCAAAAATTTATGACTATTATAGCCGGAGTAATGATGAACTTTATTTTAGCTATAACTTTATTATTCATTATTGCTTTAGTTGCTGGTAGCCCAGTTTTAGATGCTAAAGTTGGGGAAGTAACTAAAGATGGAGCTGCCTATAAAGCCGGACTTAGAAAAAATGATGAAATAATTGAAATTAATGGTAAAAAAATTGTTTCTGGTGATCACTTTGTTTTAGAAATTCAAGTTAATGGACAAAATGAAGCTAAAATGAAAGTACTTAGAGATGGTAAAGAAGAAACAATTAATGTAAAACCACAAAAAGAAAAAGATGAAGATGGTAATGAAGTTTACTCTTATGGTTTTGCCTTAAGTGATCAAAGAGAGTATGGTGTTCTAGCATCACTTAAATATGCTTTCTTTAAAACATTTAGTTTATTACATCAAATGGTATTAATAATTTTCTATTTATGTACTGGTGCTTTATCACTTAATAATTTAGCTGGCCCAGTAGGAATATTTAATATTGTTGGTGAATCAGCAAAAGCAGGATTCTTAAATTTAGTATATTTAACAGCTTATTTAAGTATCAATGTAGGATTTATTAATTTACTTCCATTCCCAGCATTTGATGGTGGAAGAGTACTATTTATGATAATAGAAAAAATTAAGGGAAGCCCAGTAGATCCTAAAATAGAAAATTGGATACACTCAGTAGGATTTATATTATTAATATTACTAATGATTTTTATTACATATAATGACATACTTAGATTATTTTAATTAATATAATAGTAAAGTCAATTATAGTAGGGGTGATACTATGCGTATGAGAGCTAGAAAAAGAAAGAATATTATTATAGCAATACTTATGGTAATGGTAGTAGGAATGACTATTGGTTATTCTGCATTAAGTAGCTATTTAAAAATAAATGGAACATCAAGTATTACAAGTGATTTTAAAGTGGTATTTACAAATATCGAAGAAGGAACAATGAATAGTGCAACTACAGTAAAAAAAGAAATAACAGCACCAACCACTGCAACATTCCAAGTAGATTTAAAAAAACCAGGAAGCAGGGCAGAATATAATGTAACAGTACAAAATCAAGGTAAATTAAATGCATATTTAGAAAGCATAGAAGGAATAGATGAGGCAAATGAAAAAGTTCCTACAGATATAAAATTTAAAATAAGTGGAATAACAAGGTATACCAAACTTGAAGTAAATCAAAAAATAACATTTAAAGTAAAAGTAACATTTGATTCTAGTGCAACAAGTCTACCTTCAGAATCAAAACAGTTAACACTAAGACTTAACTTTACACAAGATAGTGGAAATGCTCCGGAACCTGAACCAGGAGAAAAAACATCAGAAAGTGTAACGACAGAATTATTAAGTAGTGGTCAGACATATAATTATATGGGTGGAACATATATAAAAGGTGGCACAAAGGATGGAAAACAAGTGTTTTATGATGGCTTAGAAGGGGCACCTGGGT
>CALVZI010000091.1 GCA_944372485.1 uncultured Bacilli bacterium | reverse complement strand
ATAATAAATTTGTATGTGTTTATGAGTTCTATATAGATTATTAATAAATTAGGTAGATTTTTTTTATAAATAGTTGGTTAAGATTATAAAAAAAATAACGAAACTTTTGTTAATTTATAATTGTTAGATTAAAAGCTATGATAAAATATGAACAAAATTAATTAATTTAATTTTAGAAAGGATGCAAATTATGAATCAAAATAGTATAAAAGCAAAAATAACTGTAAAAGAACAAATAATAAACGTTTTAATAATAGAAAATAAAGAATATATATCTTTAACTGATTTAGCAAGATATGCAAATCCTGATGAGCCTAAAATTCCTATATATGCTTGGATGAGAAATAAAGATGTAATAGCGTATTTAGGTTTGTGGGAGAAATTAAATAATGATAATTTCAAAGGTCACGAATTCGTGACCTTTGAGAGAGAAGCTGGGAAAAATAATTTTTATATGTCCCCACAAAAGTGGATTAAAGAGACTAATGCAATTGGTATAGTTTCTAAATCTGGTAATAATGGTGGAACATATGCAGTAAGTGATATTGCTTTAGAATTTGCTAGTTGGTTATCACCAGAATTTAAATTATATGTTATTCAGGAATTTGAAAGATTAAAGAAAAATGAAGCATATCAAAATAAAATTGATTGGCATGCAAATAGAATATTAGCTAAAGCAAGTTATATTATTCAAACAGATGCAATAAAAAATATAATTGTTCCAACATTAACTGAGCAACAAAAGAAATTTGTTTATGCTGAAGAAGCTGACGTTTTAAATGTGGCTCTATTTGGTATGACTGCAAAAGAATGGCGATTAAACAATCCAAAATTAGCAGAAAAAGGTAATATAAGAGATTATGCTGATTTACTACATTTGGTTATATTAAATAATTTAGAAAATATCAATTCTGAATTAATAGAAATGAAAATACCACAAAGTAAACGATTAACAAAATTAAACAATATTGCTAAAAAACAAATAGAATTATTGAAAAATAATAAGTCTCTTAATAATTTAGAATATATAGAAAATACTGTTAATGAAAAACAATCGTTATTGCAATAAAAATAATTTAACACTACTTAATTTAATTATAAAAATGAAATAAAAAAAAGGCTTGAAAATAAATTAAAAAAGTTTATAAATAAAATTTCAGGATTATATCCTGTTTTTTTGAATCATGATATAATAGAGGTATATCCATTAAGGAGGCTATTATGTTAGATTTAAATAAATATTTAAAAATTCATTCACCTGGTTATGTTACCCAAATATATAAAGATGGTAATAATCAAGAATTTGTAATTGGAAATAGAGAGACAAAACCAATAATAAAAGAATGTAATTCTGATACATTATATGATATTGCTTCTCTTACTAAAGTTTTTACTGCTACATTAGTTTATATTGCTTATGAAGAAAGTAAATTAGATATTAATGATTTTGTTTATAATATTGATAATCGTTTTACTAATTTAAAAGATGTTAAAATAATTGATTTATTAAGTCATAATCAAGAAATATGGACAGATGGTTATTTAGGTGATGCTAAAACAAAAGAAGAATTTTATAAATTATTATTCTCAGCTTATGTTAAAGATAAATTTCCTACTTATATTGATGTTCATTATATTATTCTTTCAACTATATTAGAAAAAGTATATAATTTAGATTATGAAACTTTATTACAAGAAAAAATATTAAAAAAATTAGGGCTTGTTAAAACAACTGTCAATCCTAGTGGTGATAATATTGCTTCTAATAATTATGAAACATTAAATGGAAAAATAATTGATTATATTACACCAGGTACTATTCATGATACTAAAGGTCGTGTTGCTAAAAGTTTAGGAATTATTACTGGACATGCTTCAATTTTTACAACAGGAAAAGAACTTTTAATATTTTTAAAATCATTTTTAGATAATACATTATTAAAACCAGATACTATTTCATTGGTGTTAAAACATGATGATCGTAACAAAATGAATTATAATATGTTAAAAGAAATTATTCCTGATGAATCTGAAATTAATAAAATGTATGATGAATCAATAAAAAAAGATTCAAATTTAAAAGTAGTAAGGACTTATAATTTTATGGGTACACGTTATTTTAATGATATTTTAGTTATAAATGATATACCTAATATTTGTAGTAAAAATACTATTACTTTTAGTGGATATACAGGCCCATCATTTATAATTGATTTTGATAAAAAAATAATTGTTGTTATAATGTGTAATGTTATGCATAATACAACTTTAGATAGACAAAATAGAAGAGATATTACAATAAATATTATGAATGATATATGTAATAAAATTTATTAAATAATTAATTTCAAAGATATTACTAATTTAGTTTTAATTAGTAATTTTTTTTAGTATAATTTATATAGGTGATAATATGCCAAATTGGAAAATACATTTAGAAGTTGCTAAAAAAGTAAATAAAAATTTAAAGTATAATGGTGAATATTTAGAATTATTTTTATTAGGAAATGTTTTACCAGATATTAATAATGGTTATGTAGTTAAAGATATTAGTAAAAGAATAAGTCATACAAATACACATTTTAAAAACGATGTTGATAAAACATATATTAATTTCTATAATGAATATAAATCATATTTTAATAATCCATTAATTGTTGGATACTTTGTTCATTTATATACAGATTATCATTGGACAAAAGATTACCGAAGCAAAATAAATAAAATTAGTAGTTATGATAGTTATACTAAAGAAGAAAGAATGGCTTTAAAACATAATGATTTTAAAGCTTATAATAATAACTTTATTGGTAATGTTTTAAATTTAATAAACTATGATTTATTAATAGATAATATTGATTTAATAAAAGAAGTTTCTATTACTAAAAATGATTTAATATTAGTTAATGATTTTTTAAATAATCAAAAAGAATATAATAATAAATTTAAATTTTATAATAATAATGAGTTAGATTTATTATTAGATAGAACTGTTATAAAGTTAAACAAAATATTAGGAGAGATTACTAATGAATAAATTAAAATTAGTACTTAATTATATAATTTCTTTATTACTAAGTTTTATTAGTTTTAATTTGATTTTTGATGTTAACAAAAATATAAGTTTTAGTTTAATTAGTATTGTTATTATAAGTATTATACTTAATAAATTAATTTTATATGTTGACAATATAGAGTTAAAAAATAAAGAAAATAATAATTTAAATTATGATAATGTGGATTTGTTTAAATATATATTTTCAATTGTAATTTTAATTTTACATTTACATCCATTTTTACAAACATCATATCACCTTAATCTATTTTTTAATAATATAGTAGGAAGAATCTGTGTACCATTTTTCTTTATTGTAAGTGGATATTTTATTGCAAAAAAAGAACAGAAAAAGAAAAAATATATTGATAAATATATTAAAAGTATATTTTATGTGTATATAGTTTGGTGTATTATCTATATTCCAATTATAATTATGTATGGACTATCTTATATTGATGTAGTAAAAGGGTATTTAAATAATTTTAATGTTTTAATTATTCCTTTTATACCACTAATATTAATTTTTATTATGTTTTATGTAGGAACATTTTATCACTTGTGGTATTTTCCAGCTTTAATTATTTCAGTTTGGATTTTAAAAAAATGGAAAAATAAATTTAGTATTAATAAATTATTAATTGTTTCTTTTATTTTATTATTAGTTGGAGCTTCAGAAACTTATTATGGGTTAATTCCAATTTCAATAAAACATTATTTTAATTATTACTTTAATATTTTTATTACAACTCGTAATTTCTTATTCTTTGGTTTGTTTTATGTAACTTTAGGTTATAAATTAGGATTAAAAAAGGAAATATATGTAACTAATTCTTTTGTTAAATTATTAATTTGTATTGTTTTACTTTTCTTAGAAACTAATTTTTTACAAACAATTGAAAGACTTAATAGTAATATTATTTTATCTTGTTTTCCATTATCTTATTATTTATTTGTAAATCTAATATATTTTAATAATATAATTAATTTAAAAAATAATAATTTATTTAGAAGTTATTCAAAATATTATTATTTAGTACATCCTGGAATTATTTTTATCTTTCTAACACTATCTAATATTTTAAATATTAATATTAATAAAAATATTTTTACATCATTAATTCAAATTATAATTATATTTATTTGTACTCATTTATGTTCAAAATTTATTATTAAAAAGAACTTTAAATTTTAGATTTAAGTTCTTTTTTTATTATTTAAAACATAAATTTATATGGGTGGTTTTATGGAATATAAAATTGGTGATTTAGTAACACGTAATTCTCATAATAACGATACTGTTTTTGAAATAGTTAAGATTGAAAGTGGTGTAGTATTTTTAAAAGGGGTAAATGTTCGTTTAATTGCGGATAGTCCAGTTAATGATTTAAAAGCTTATGATTGTAGTGTTGATATTGAGGAAGAAGAAGAATTTTTAAAACGAGCTAGTTTTGAATGTTCTTTAAATCGCGATGATTATTTTTATTTACCGGGTAAAATTTTACATATTGATGGGGATGAAGATTATTTAAACAGGTGTCTTGATTATTATCACAAAGCTTCATTAAATGCGGTTGGTGTTGTTCTTAAAGAAAATGAAGTAACTTTACGAATAAAAGAATTATTGGAACAATATAATCCAACTATTATAGTTATAACTGGTCATGATGCTTATTATAAGAGTAAAGATAGTTATAAAAATAGTGACAATTTTGTAAGTGCTGTAAAAGAAGCAAGAAAGTACGAAAAGTCACATCAAAAATTAGTTATTATAGCTGGTGCATGTCAATCAAATTATGAGGATTTAATTAAAGCTGGAGCTACTTTTGCATCTAGCCCTAAACGTATTAATATTCATGCCTTAGATCCAGCTATAATAGCTACTAAAATAAGTTTAACTTGTACTAATGATAGTATTGATTTGCGTGATTTACTTAATAAAACTAAGTATGGGAGTGAAGGGATAGGCGGTCTTCAAACTAATGGAATGATGTATGTCGGTTTTCCAAGATAGGGGGGATTTATGACAGTAAATCAAATAAAGGATGATTTAAATAAACATTTAGGGAAAGATGTTTATATAAAATATAATTTAGGTAGAAACAAGTACGAAGAATATGAAGTTAAGATAAAAGAATTATATAATCATATATTTTTGGTTGAATTAAAAGATAATAATATTATTAAATCTTTTTCTTATACCGATGTAATTACTAAAACGATTAAAATAATTTATGATTAATTTATTTGCAAATATAATATAATTGGTATATAATATAGTTATGAATATACTACTGAGAGGAGAGGATTACTTTGAAAATAACAAAAGTAGATGTTCGAAAATATGATAATGAGACTAATATGAAGGCATTAGTTTCAATGACAATTGATGATTGCTTTATTGTTAAAGGAATTAGAGTTATTGAAGGAAACGATGGTTTATTTGTTGCAATGCCAAGTAGAAAAGTGGGGGATACTTATCGTGATATAGCTCATCCTCTTAATTCAGAAACTCGTAATATGGTTAATGAAGCTATACTAAAAGCTTATGAAGAAGCAGAATAATGCTTCTTTTTTTTGCATACATTTTACTAGGAGGAGCTTAATATGGAAAATGAAATGAATTTATCTACATCTAATCATAGTGTAAGTATTAATGAACGAAAAAATTTAATTATTACTGGTGTAAAAAAGATTGATAGTTTTGATAATGAAGAGTTTTTAATGGAAACAACAATGGGGTATATTGTTATAAAGGGAAAAGATTTAGAAATAATAAAACTTGATACGTTTAAACAAAATGTTTCAATAAAAGGAATGGTAGACAGTCTTAATTATATTGAACATGCCTCTAAAAAAGAAGAAAGCGACAATTTGTTTACAAAATTATTTAAATGATTTTAGAAACACAAATATATACTTTATTATTCTCTTTTATTTTTGGTTCTCTTTTTGGACTTTTAGTGAGAATCAATTATTTCTTTTTAAATCATTCTAATAAGTTTATAAAAATATTATTTACAGTCGTATTTGTCACAATATTTACATTAATTTATTTTATTATTTTAGAAAAACTAAATTCAGGAATTATACATATATATTACTTTATTATGTTAATTTTAGGTTTTTGTTTAGAACAATTTATTGAAAAAAAAATAAAAGGATGATATACTGAATAAAAGAGGATGGTAGTATGGCTAGAAAAAAAAGTATGAAAAGAAAAGCTAAACGAAGATTAATGTTTTTTGGTACATTGTCTTGTTTTATGATAGCTTATTTTATATTTTCAACAACACTAGCTATTACCAAAATCACTAATTTAGCTAATGAGAAAAAAAGTTTAGAACAAGAATTACAATTATTAAAAAAAGATGAGAATGATTTAAATATAGAAATTGAAAAATTAAAAGATCCTGATTATTTAGCTAGATATGCAAGAGAAAATTATTTATACTCTAAAGATGGAGAGTATATAATAAAAATAGATGAAGAAGATAATAAAGTAAAAAAAGAAGAAAAAGTTACTTTAGAAGATTATAAATATTTTTTAATTGGGGGCGGAGTTTTTGTCTTATTAATTATAATATGGTTAATTAAACGTGTAAATGAAAAATAGTTATTGCAAAATAAATCAAATAATGGTATCATTAATATAGCGTAGGTAGGTGTTAAAATGAATAGTAAAGAAGAAAGAAAGAATATTATAATTGGAAGTTTAATTGTTGCAATTGTTACAATGGCAATTGGTTATGCAGTATTGTCACAACAATTGAAGATTAATGGAACTGCTAATATTAGTGGAGATTGGGATGTTCGAATGACTAATATTACTGAAGGTACTCCAAGTAACTCAGCTGGTGCTACTGTAACAGCTACTAATGTTACTCCAGCAGTTATTGAATCAAGTAAAACAGCTAAATTTAGTGTTGCTTTTAAAACTCCAGGAGATACTATGGAATATGATATAACTGTTAGTAATAGTGGGTCATTGGATGCCAAACTTAGTAATGTTGTAGTTGCTGCAACTGATGATGATGGTGGAACTTTAGAATTAACTGAAGAAAATGGTATTAATTATGAAATAACAATTGATGGGAAGAGTGTAGAAGAAGCTAAAAATGATGTATTAACAAACAGTGGTGGACATTCTACTATTCATGTAAAAGTATATTGGGATCAAAATGCAACAGCGGTTCCAACTAATGCAATAAAGAAATTATCAGTTACACTTGATTATGAGCAAGCTTAAAAATTTAAGCTTGTTTTATTGACAATAGCTATTTAATAGTGATAGAATTAAATTATAGAAAATAGGAGGAAATTTATGACTAGTACAAAAGATAAAAAAAATGCAATAATTGTTAGTTTATTAATTGCAGTTGTAGCAATGGCAATTGGGTATGCAGCTTTATCATCACAATTAACTATTAATGGTACTGCCGAAGTAACAAGCACATGGGACGTTAAAATGACAAACATCAGTGAAGGAAGTGTATCCAATTCTGCTGGTGTAACACCAACAGCTGAAGTAAATTCAAAGCAAATTAGTGGAAACACAACTGCAACATTTGATGTTTCATTCCAAACACCAGGTGATACAGTTGAATTTGATATAACTGTTACTAATAGTGGATCATTGGATGCAAAACTTTCTAATGTAACTGCAACTGCAACTGATGGTTCAGGAGGACCACTAGAACTTACAGAAGAAAATGGAATTAACTACGAAGTAACAATTGATGGACAAGGAATTGAGGCAGCTAAAAATACTATTATTACAAATGGTGGAGATACACAAACTGTTCATGTAAAGGTTTATTGGGATCAAAATGCAACAGCAGTTCCAGAAAATGCAACAAAAAAATTAACTGTTAATTTAGAATATGTACAGGCTTAATTATTTAAGCTTTTTTTCTTGACATAGTGTATTTTTTAGTGATAAAATTAAAGTATAGAAAGTAGGAGAGATTAATGACAAATACAAAAGATAAGAAAAATGCGATAATTGTTAGTTTATTAATCGCAGTTGTAGCAATGGCAATTGGTTATGCAGCTTTATCATCACAATTAACTATTAATGGTACTGCAGAAGTAACAAGTACATGGGATGTTAAAATGACAAGTATTAGTGAAGGAACTAAAAGTAATTCAGCTGGTGTTGCATCTACTGCTATAGTAAATTCTGCAGAACTAAGTGGAAATACAACTGCAACATTTGATGTTTCATTCCAAACACCTGGAGATACAGTTGAATTTGATATTGTAGTAACTAATAATGGTTCATTAGACGCAAAACTTTCTAATGTAACTGCAACTGCAACTGATGGTTCAGAAGGACCACTAGAACTTACTGAAGCAAAAGGTATTAATTATGAAATAACAATTGATGGTGAAGATATTGAATCTGCAAAAGAGTCTACTATTACAAATGGTGGAGATACACAAACTGTTCATGTAAAAGTATACTGGGATCAAACAGCTACAGAAGTTCCAGAAAATGCAACAAAAAAATTACTTGTTAATTTAGAATATGTTCAAGCTTAAAAATATAGGTTACCCTATATTTTTTTGTATAATAATATTTAATCGTTACAAAATATTGGTAGGAGGTTGAGATTATTAAAGAAAAGAATCGTAAGAATGCAATTATTTTAGCTTTATTAATTTTAGTTGGTGGAATGGTTGTAGGATATGCAGCTTTAATGCAACAATTAACAATTAATGGAACAGCAGAAGTAACTAGCACATGGGATGTTAAAATGACTGATATTACTGATGGTGAGGCAAGTAATTCAGCTGGTGTTGCATCTACTGCAGTAAGTAATTCAGCAGAAATCAGTGGTAATACGACTGCAACTTTTGATGTGTCATTTGAAACACCTGGTGATACTATGGAATATGATATTACTGTTACCAATAATGGTTCTTTAGATGCTAAGCTTGCTAATGTAACCGCAACTGCAACTGATGGTTCAGAAGGTCCATTAGAACTTACTGAAGCAAAAGGTATTAATTATGAAATAACAATTGATGGAGAAGCTATTGAAAGTGCAAAAAATAAAACTATTAATAATGGTGGAGGAACATCAACTATTCATGTAAAAGTATATTGGGATCAAACTGCTACAGAAATTCCAGAAAATACAACAAAAAAATTGTTAGTTAATTTAGAATATGTTCAAGCTTAAATAAATTAAGCTTTTTTTCTTGATTTATTTTTAATTTTTTGTTAAACTATTTATAGTATAGGAAAATAGGGGAAAAGTATGAAAAAATTGAATGGTAAAATTATTAGTATTTATATTCTTATATTTTTATATTTGACTATATATCCTGCTTTAAATATTATTTTTTCTGCTCAAATTTATTATAATGTAATAAATCCTTTATTTTGGTTTGCAGTTGCTTTTTTTACTTATAAAATATCAGGAAATGAGCAGCCGAGATATCGTAATAAAACAGATATAAGTCAAACAATGATAATTGCAATAATCCTGTATTTAATGGTTTATTTTGCTTCGGGATTTATCTTTGGATATCAACGTAGTCCATATTCTCAAAATATAGATAAGTTGTTGGTTAATATTTGGGCTTATATACCTGCAATCATGTGCCAAGAGTATGTTAGGTCAATTTTGGTTAATTATACAAGTAAAAGAAAATATATGTTAGCTGTTATAACTGTATTATTTGTTGCTGTAGAATTAAACTATACAGAAATTACTCAAAGTTTTGAAAATGTAAAAACTGCTTTTGAATATGGTTGTTCTATATTAATTCCTGCAGTTGTAAAGCATAGTTTATTTACTTATATTGCAACGTTAGCTGGATATAAACCTAATATGTTATATCGAGGTGTATATCAAGCATTTTATTTTGCAACACCAATATTCCCAGACTTAGATTGGTTTGGAACAGCACTATTTGAAATTATTACACCATCTATTGTTTATTTTTATATAAATTATGGACAAATTAAACTAGATAAAACTTTATCACGAAGGCGAGTTAGGCGTGATAATCCACTTAATATTTTGCCAGTATATACATTACTTATTATGTTTGTTGGATTTGTTTTAGGTTTATTTAGAAATGAACCATTAGCAATTGTTTCTAATAGTATGATTCCTGTATTTAGTCGAGGAGATGTTGTAGTAGTACGTAAGATAGATGTGGAAGAAGCTAAAAAAATTAAAATTAACGATATTTTGCAATATGAATCTAATGGTCGTTTTGTTGTTCACCGGGTAATAAAAATAAATGAAAACGAAGATGGAAGTTATACTTTTATAACAAAAGGTGATAATAATAATGCACCAGATTCTAAACCAGTTACGGAAACACAAATTCGGGGAATTGTTAAATACTCGATTCCTAAAATTGGATATCCATCGGTTTGGTTAAGTGAATTATTTCAAAAGAATAAATAGGAAAGAGGTATAATATGAAAAAAAATAGTTATATAATAACATTTATATTCTTCATTATTTTTGTTATAGAAGGTATGTTTTTATTAAATTCATTTACAGTTACTGAAGGAAATAGTGATGTTTTATATTCATATAAAGCAAATCCTACTGGAACATATAGTGTTAATTTAAAGCCTAATGATTATACTGATTCAACAACTTTAGGAATGAATCAGATGTATATTTCTAAATTAGTAAGTTCTATCAATACAAAATTTAATTATGAATTTTCAGGTAGTACTGCAGCTGATTTAAACTATACTTATTCAGTTACTGCTGATATTATTGGAAATTATCAATCAACAAATGAAGATAATAATAAAGAAATTTGGAAAAAAAGTTATGTATTAGTTCCAGCTACTAATGTAAATTTAAATGGTAAAACTAGTTTTACTTTGGATAAAGATGTACCAATTGAATTTGAACAATATAATTTAATAGTACAAAATTTTTATAAAGAAATAAGTGTACCAATGGATGCTTATTTACTTGTAAAATATAACGTAAATGTTAGTGGAACTCCTAGTTCAAATGTAGGAACAATAAATGAAGAAAGTTCTTTTGAAATAAAAATACCATTAAATGAACAAGCTTTTCAAATTACAACAAATTCTAATACAAGTGAAAACAAGACAATTAGTAAAGTTACTGAAGCTACAAAATCAATTAATTTTGGTATGTTAGTAGTTAGTTTAGCAGCAATTGCTATTACTTCATTAATATTCTTTGCTTATAAGAAAAAATTTGCTCCAGAAAAAGAAAGTGCTTACGAAAAAGAAATTAAACGTATTCTTAAAGAATATGGAGATATAATTGTTGAAATTAATACGTTAATGGATATATCAAAAATGGCAATTATTGAAGTTAAATCAATAAGAGAATTAATTGATTTAGAATCAGAATTAAGAATTCCTATTTTATATTATGAGGAAGAAAATGAAAGCTGGTTTATGATAATCCAAGGACGTCAATTATATAGATTTATAATAAAAGAAGAACAAGAAAATTAAATAATTCTTGTTCTTTTCTTGACTATTATTTTTAAATTATATAAAATATTTATAGTAGGTGAGAATATGAAGAGGGAAGAAATAGAAGTAAAAAGTTATAAAGGAAGATTATTAATTGGATTAATTGTAACTTTTATTATAATGGCTATTGCTTATGTACCTTTGGCTTATAAAACAAAGTTAAAGACATATAGTGATGCTAGTACAAAAGATTGGAATATTGAAAGTAAAATTTTAGCTTCTAATATAGTTCCTAATTATAATAATGGAAGTTCTTCTAGTGGTGGATCATCTAGTTCAACTGGGAATGAAAATGGTGAAGAGATAGATAATAGTGTTATGGAAAAATTTAAACCATATACTATTGGTAATACTATGTATTTTGCTGTAGAATTTAGTAATCCTGGTGATTATATAATCTATGATGTTGTGGTTAGTAATAATGGAAGAATTGACTCATTTTTAAATCAAATTTTAGTTAATATCGATAATAGTAATAATACTAAAGAGGCTATAAAATATAAAATTGAAGGTATTGAAAAAGGTAATATTCTAAAAGCTGGGGAAAAGAAGAATTTTAAATTAAAAGTATATTGGGATAAAAATATTGTTAGTGTTAATGAAGTTACTAATAGTATGATTATTGTTAATTTAGATTTTGTGCAATATTAAAAGAGATTATTTGATCTCTTTTATTTTATTATAACTTTTCTAGTTAAATCATCACCATTATAATCATCGTTTGTAATTTTATAAGTAATAATATAAGTTCCTGTTTTAGTTGTATCAACAGTTTTAATACTTTCATGAGTAATTCCATTACTATCTATAAAGGTAATTGATGTTGTATAACCACCGCTAATAGCTGTACCATCAGACATAACTGTTATACCACTATCTTTGAATGTTTCACCAACACTTAATGTGATTTCTGCACTACCATTTAATTTAGCAGTTACCTCTTCTTTTATATTACTTGTTGAAACTTTTACTTCAACACCGTCACTAGCATTACTTTTAAAGTTTGTATAACTTGTTTTAACAACATATGTAGTAGGTGAAGATGATTTTAAAGTAAATGAGTAACTTGTATTAGCAGTAGAACCTATCTTAGTAAGTTCTCCTGAATCACTCTTACTATAAATATCATAAGTGACACTACCTAAAATACTTTGATTTTGTCCTAAAAGTACAGATGCTCCATAACCTGGATTATCATATACTTTAGCCCAACTACTTGAAAGACTTGCACTATCTAAAGCCCATGGTGTTTTAATTCCAGTCCATGTTATAGTTGCTTTATTACCACTAACACTAGCTTTAACATTTGTTGGATTATCTAATTTAGAGAAACGTTTAGAAACATCAGTTGGTTCAGTTCCTTTTTTAAATAACTCTGTAATTTTGTAATCATCTGGTGTATATTCACTAGGTAATTCAGCAGGATAGCTTCCTTTTTCAACTGTAACTTCAACAACACCTTCTGGTTTTGTCCAAGTAGAACCAGGTTTATATATTCCTTTAGCAACAGCTTGGAATAACTTACGATGTTGAATATTATATGATGTACTTACATGATCTGGGTCTATTTCTTTATAACCATACCAAATTGAAATTGCGTAATTAGGTGAAACAGAATTTACCCAAAGATCATTAACTGCATCAGGACCAAATCCCCATTTTTCAATTGTTTCTTCATCAAAGTTAGATGTACCAGTTTTAGCACCATAAACAGCACCATTTCCAAGATTAGCCTGGTATCCTAAACCTTGTTGAGCACTTGATTGTAATAAACTTGTCATCATGTATGCAGTTTCTTCACTCATAACACGTTTTTTCTCAGGTTTATTTTCAACTTCTTTACCATCTTTTTTATAAACTATTTTAGTATAACTATGTGGTTTTATATAATATCCACCATTACCAAATGCAGCATAAGCAGCCGCCATAGTAAGTGGATTTTCTCCATTATATCCCCCTAGAGCATGAGCTTCATGAACGATTCCATCATCAGAAACTTCTGGAGATAAACCTAAACTTGTAACAAATTCTTTAACATTTGAATTTTTATTTCCTTGGAAAGCTTTTAATGCAGGAATATTTCTTGATTCAGCTAAAGCAGTTCTAAGTGTTTGCCAACCGTGATATGTACGATCCCAGTTATATATTTCAACACCATTAGAATATCCATGTTTTTCATCAACAAAAGGTGTATAAGTTGACCAATTTTCATATTCAATTCCTGGCGCATAATCATATAAAGGTTTAGCTGTAGAACCAATTTGTTTACTCATCATTGTTGCAGTATTATAACTTCGTGCACCACTTCGATTACGTCCAGCACCAACGGCAACAATTTCTCCTGTTTGATTGTTTAATACCATAATTCCGGCATCAACTGAATCATTTTCCCAAGTAAATCCATCGCCATCCATAATATTTGAAATGTGTTCTTGTTTTTCACGATCAAGAGTAGTGTAAATTTCCATTGATACTGAATATGGATCTTGACCAGTATCTTTTTGTACTTCTTCAACTACAGTATCAATATATGCTTGATAAACATTAGAGTTTGTTCCATCTTCACTTGAACGTTCTTTAACTATTTTATCAACACTTAAAGCTTCAGCAGCTTTTCTTTCTTCAGATGTTATATAACCATGACGTTCCATTAAATATAAAACAGTTTGTCTACGGTTTTCAGTTAAATCTGGATTAATATTTGGATCATATGTATTTGGAGCTTGGAAAAGTCCAGCAATCATAGCAGCTTCAGCTAAGTTAATATCTTTAGCTGATTTTCCAAAATAAGTTTGACATGCTTGTTCAACTCCCCATGAACCACTTCCTAAATATGGAGCATTAACATAAAATTCCATAATTTCTTTTTTAGAGTAATGTTGTTCAACTTGGAAGATAGACATATAAATATCTGTAAATTTACGTTTAATTCCTTCAATACCAGTTGCAGTTGTAGAAGTAAAGTGGTTCTTTACAATCTGCATTGTTAAAGTTGAAGCCCCTCCAGAATTCTTTCCAAGAACTTGACCAAATCCAGCTTTTAAGAAACGAGGTAAGTCAAATCCATTATGTTCAAAAAATCTTGAGTCCTCAGTTGCAACAATTGCATCAATTAGAACATCAGGTATTTCATCATATGTAATCTTTTCACGATTTTCAGCACCTAATTTAGCAAATTGTTTACCATCAACATCATATAGAATACTAGATTCTTGATGATATAAATTTTCTGGATCAAATTTTGGTGCTTCACTAATTATTATTCCCATAAAAATAATAAAAGCAACAATACAAACAATACCCAATATTAAAATTGATAATAAAATTATTTTTCCAATTTTCTTTTTCTTCTTTTTAGTATTTTTCTTATTTAAATTAGCTTTATTTACATTTCTAGCACTTCTTGTGTTGTTTTTATAATTATCTACTTTCACTTTTGTATCTCCTTTACTAGCTTTTAACCAATTGTCTTTATTAGGAATAAATAATAATATGTCAATTCCTAATACGATTAATAGTGATATTAACCATCCAATTGTTAGACCCCCTATAATTAATCCAATAATACTTATTAAACTAAGTAATATTATTTCTTTATATTTTTTTATTAAGTATATAACTTGTCTTCTTGTCATAAACAACCTCCTTAAAAATATAAATTATCAATAATTTTTAAATAATCAATTCTTGGAAAAATTTTAACAGGAATTAACGTTGCTTTTTCTCTAAAAAATGTTATAGGAATAGATTTTCTAGAATTCTTTTTAGTAAAATCTATTAAATCTTCAGCTTTTAAATAATATGTTTCATTTAATAAAGTAAATCTAACTATTAAAAAAGCTATACCACCATGATTAACAATGTTTTCTAAATGTTTTATTTGATGAGCATGAACATTACTAAGAGGAAAAGCCGTTTTACTATGACATTCTTTCGCATCAAAGTCAATGTATTTGCCTTTATAAATACCATTATAATCAGTAGTTGATGGTGTTTTAAAGTAAGCTTCTTTAATAACAGCTTCCTGTCTTGACTTAAAATCAACTTTAGCAATCGTGATAGGAACAGGTTTTTTATAAATAATTCCAATATCTCTAGTTAAGTAATAAGTATTACTTTCGTTAATATCTTCTTCTAAACTCATTCCACGATTTTTATGGGTGATTATTTTATTGTATGTTTTTTTTAACCCATTTGGATACAACATAATATCACCTACACTTAATTATACTATAAAGTAATCTATTTTTCCATCTTTTTTGACAAAGAACATAAAATAATGTTATAATTATACAGTTTAAAAACGCGGGGTGAAAGTATGAAAATACAAAGTGTTGATCTTACAATAAGTGCAGTACGTGAAAGTCAGTATCCAACTGATAATAAACCAGAGTTCTTATTAGTAGGACGTTCAAATGTTGGAAAGAGTAGTTTTATTAATACGATTATTAATCGTAAAAATTTAGCACGTACTTCAGCAACTCCAGGAAAAACACAAACAATTAATTTTTATTTAGTTAATGATGCCTTTTATTTAGTAGATGCACCAGGTTATGGATTTGCTAAACTTGGTAAAAAAGAGAAAAAGAAGTTTGGTTTAATGATGGAAGATTATTTAACAAATCGTCCAAATTTAAAACAAGTATTTATGTTAATAGATTTTCGTAATAAACCAACTAGTGATGATGTACTTATGTATAATTTCTTACAGCATTATCACATTCCAGTTACAATAGTTGCTACTAAAGTTGATAAAGTAGGAATTACACATCATCAAAAACAAAGAAATTTAATATTAAAAGAATTAGAACTTACATTAGGGAATGACTTTATATTATTTTCTAACGTTGATAAAACAGGTAAAGATTTAATTCATAATAAAATTCAAAGAACAATTATTGATAGATAACAAAAACTAAGTTACACATATAATAATATGGGTGATTAACTTGAAGATTGAACTTTTAAGTGAAGATAGTTTTAATATCTATTTAAATAAATTTTATTTTAAAGAGTTAGAATTAACTAATAAATTGGACTTGGAATTATATTTTAAGTCTTTATTTTTAAAACTTAAGAAAAAATATAATATGAATATGGAAGGTTTTTATATTATTGATGTTTATAAAGATAAATATTATGGAATGGTTTTAAAAATAAACAAAGAAAATTTTAGTTATTTTGATGATAATACAGTTGATATGCGAATTAGAATTAAAGATAAAACTTTTTATTATCAATTACTTGATATTGATAATTTAAAGTTATTTAATTCATTTGGCTATATTTATCAAAATAAAGATAAATTATATTTAAAAATAAATAAAAATTTAAATTATTATTATTTAGGATTATTAGAAGAAAATAGTAAAATTATATTTGATAATATAAATGAAGAAAAGTTAAAATTAATAAATGTTATATAAAAGAGGTGATAGTATGAAAAGACCAACAGTCGCACTAGTAGGAAGACCTAATGTCGGTAAATCTACATTATTTAATGCCATGGTAGGAAGAAAACAAGCAATTATTGAAGATACTCCAGGTGTTACAAGAGATCGTTTATATGGTTTAGTAAAATATCGTGATTATCAATTTCACCTAATAGATACTGGAGGAATTGATATTTCTAAAGAAATTTTTAATGATGAGATTAAAGTTCAAGCTGAAATTGCTATTGAAGAAGCTGATATTGTAGTATTTGTTGTTGATGGTAAAGAAGGATTAACAGCTAATGATAAAGTTGTTAGACAAATGCTTATTTCATCAGGAAAAAAAGTTATAGTCGCAATTAACAAAACAGATAGTAAATTAGCTCGAGAAAATATTTATGATTTTTATGAATTAGGCTTTGATACATATTTACCAGTTTCTGGTGAACAAAAAGAAGGTATTTATGATTTACTTGATGAAATAACAAAAGATTTTAATAAAATTGAAGAAGATGAATATAGTGAAGATACTGTAAAATTTTGTGTTATAGGTAGACCTAATGTTGGTAAAAGTAGTTTAGTAAATGCTATCTTAGGAGAAGATCGTGCAATTGTTTCTAATGAAGCAGGAACTACAAGAGATGCAACTGATACAGTGTTTACTTATCACAATAAAGAATATGTTGTTATTGATACAGCCGGTATGCGTAAACGTGGTAAAATATATGAAAGTGTTGAAAAATATAGTTTACTTCGTTCTTTAAAAGCAATCGATCGTAGTGATGTATGTTTAATTGTTATAAACGCTGAAGAAGGTATTATTGAACATGATAAACATATTGCTGGTTATGCTTTAGAAGCTGGAAAAGCAGTTATAATTGTTGTAAATAAATGGGATTTAATTGATAATAAAGATGAAGCTATGAAAAAGTTTAAAAACGATATTAATGCTCATTTTGCATTTATGTCATATGCCCCAATTGTTTTCTTATCAGCTCTAACTAAAAAAAGAATTCACACTTTAATGCCAGAGATACTTAGAGTATATGAAAATAGTAAAAGAGAAGTTAAAACAAGTGTTTTAAATGATGTTATAACTGATGCTTATACATTAAATTTACCACCTTCATATAAGGGGAAAAGATTAAAAATATACTTTGCTTCACAAGTAAGTACTAATCCACCAACATTTAACATTCAAGTTAATAGTAAAGGATTAATACACTTTTCATATGAACGTTATTTAGAAAATAAAATACGTGAAGCATTTGATTTTACAGGAACACCAATTGTTTTACAATTTAAAAATAAAGGAGAACAAGAATTTTAGTTCTCTTTTTTTAACACTTTCCCTAAAAAAACATATATTAAAATAGAGGTGAAAGAATGAATTTTTCAGATAACTTTTTTAAACGTGTAGAACAAAAAACAAATGTTGGAAAGGAAACAATTCTTGATTTAGCTAAAAAAATTCAAGCAACAGATATGAAAAATGAAGGAACATTACGTGAGATTATTCAAGAATTAGGTAAAATGACAGGAAAATCTGTTACTAAAGAAAAGGAAGATAAAATAATTAAAGCGGTTGTTAATGATCAGGTACCAAAAGATATAGATAAATTTATCTAATCTTTTTTTTATTTTTTTGATATAATTAACTTGAGGTGGGTTTTATGAATTGTGAAGAGTTTAAATTATATATGACACAAAATATAAATGATATAAATGAAGAAAATTTAATAAAATTATGGTCTGTTTATGAAAGTTTTTATAATTATTATGGTGATAGAGCTGATTTTATTTTAGATTTATTAATATTTATTTATAAAGAAATAGGGCAAATTGATGAAACTAACATAGCTTTTTTAACATCTATTATTCTATGTATAAAAAATGAAGTATATTTAGGATGTAGTAACCAAAAATATTTAAAAAAAATAATGAAGAATCATTATTTATATAATAAATTAACTGATGAAGATAAGTTAGTATGTTTAAAGTTTATCGAAGATAGTACTAGAAATATGATTCCGGAAGAAATACAATATGATTATATCTGTGATTATTATAAAACTTATATAAGAAAAGAATTGTCTATTGAACAGTTAATTGATATATTAAATTTAGATATTACATTGAGAACAATTTATGATGATACCGAAATTGATTTTGATGATATTAGAAGTGCTATAATAGATTGCTATATTTATAATGATTTTGATTATTATAAAAGTTATAATTGGTGTTTGGGAAGAATTACTACCACTCATATAAAAGATTTTATGTATTTATCATATTTTTTTGAAAAGGTTTTTAAAGACACAAATATAAATAAAGAAATTTTAGATAAGTATTTTATTTTAGGTTGTTTAAATGATTTAAATTATGATTTAGAAAATGATCTTAATAATGAAACGGTAATGCAAGGTTGGAAATATTTAACAGTAAAAGATAATGTGTTACTAAGTATTGCTGAATCTATTGAAAATTATTGGTTTGATAATATGCAAAAAGAAAAAAATTATGAATTTATTTTTGGAATAATAAAAAAAGGACTTAATTTAAGGCACTTTGAAAATGATGAAGAGAACAATTTAGAAGATAGAAAAAACGTAACTTTTGTTAAATTTTACAAATTGTTAAAAAGAAGTTTAGATATAAAGTACAATGAGATATATTATTTGTGGGGTATTTATCAAACTATTAGTGGTGGTGATAATTTAGATTTAGTTGGGATAATGTGTGAAATATATTCACAAATGGAAAATTATAATTCTGATAAATTTATTAACATAATAATTGAATTAAATGAAGCTAATAATATATTTAAAACTTATTTGCCAACTTATTTTGATGATGATGTTTTAGATATGACAAAGAAAGATTTATTTGGATTTATTAAACATAGTGATATGGAATATGATGAAAAACAATGTTGTTATAAATATTTAAATAAAAAAATAAATGAAAAAGTAGATAATTATTATAATGAAGAAAATATTGCTAATTTTTTTCACAATGAACTTTCAAAAATATATATAGATGATTATACAAATGATAAGATAGAAAATTGTGAAAGAGAATGTTTAAAACTTTATAATATTTTAATAAATTTTAGTTATTTAAAAAATATTCCTAAGTATGTAATAAAGAATGCTATTTTATTATCACACGTAGAATATCTTATGAATACTATTACTTTTGAAGAAAGATTAAATTTATGTATAGGTTTATCTTTTTATAAAAAAACTATCACATTAGAAGATATTAATAATATAATTTATAATTATTATAACGATAAAACTATTAGTGATGAATATAAAGATACTTATTTTAATTATGGGATTTTATGTTATTTAGAACAAGTGGAAATAAATGTTAATACTGAAAATAAAGAATTAAAAGATGGAATAAACTATTATTCTTATGATGCTAACAATAAAGTTATAGTTGATATTGCAATGAATGTTGATGATTATTGGCACGATTTTAATGTAGATAAGCATAATAAAAATTTTCAATTAGGTATTCTTTATAAGGGAGCAAAAAATTATCAAGATAATTTACTTAATAATGGAGAATTAATTGAAGAAAAACAATTAATATTAAAAAATAATAATTTTTCTTAAAAAAGAAGAGTTTTTCTTCTTTTTTTTGTTTTTTTATTCATATAGTTAAATGAATAAGAAAGTAGGGATGAAATGGAAAAAATAGATATTATTAAAAGTATTACGGAACGAACTGGTGGTGACCTATATTTAGGTGTAGTAGGAGCAGTTCGTACTGGTAAGTCAACTTTTATAAAGAAAGTAATTGAGAATTTAGTTGTTCCTAATATTGAAGATGAGTATGAAAAGAAAAGAGCTTTGGATGAAATACCACAATCAGCTCAAGGTAAAACAATTATGACTACGGAACCTAAGTTTGTTCCTAGTCAAGCTGCAGAAATAAAAATAGATGATTTTACAGCTAAAATAAGATTAATTGATTGTGTAGGATATGTTGTTGAAAATGCTAAAGGATATCAAGATGAGAATGGACCTAGAATGGTTAAAACACCTTGGTATGATGAACAGATTCCATTTGTAGAAGCTGCTGAAGTTGGTACTGAAAAAGTTATAAAAGATCACTCTTCAATTGGAATTGTAGTAACAACCGATGGTTCATTTGGAGAACTTACAAGAAATGATTACTTAGAAGCAGAAGAAAGAGTAATTAATGAATTAAAAGAATTAAATAAACCATTTATTGTCGTATTAAATTCAAGTCATCCAATGTTACCAGAAACAGAACGTTTAGCTGAAAAACTGCATGAAACATATGAAGTTCCAGTATTACCTATGAGTGTTGAAAATATGACAGAACGTGATATTTACAGTGTTTTACGTGAAGCTTTATATGAATTTCCAGTAGTTGAAGTTGAAGTTAGTATGCCAAATTGGATTGCTTGTTTAAATTCTAATCATTGGTTAAAAAAAGTTTATATTGAAAAAATGCGTGAAAGCGTAGTAGAAATAGATAAATTAAGAGATATTGATCATATTATTGATCACTTTAGTGATTGTGAATATATTTCTAAATCTAGTTTAACAGAAGTAAATACATCAACTGGTATTGTAACTGTTACACTAGAAGCACCAGATAATTTATATGATCAAGTATTAAAAGAAATAATTGATGTTAATATTAATGACCGAGCTGCTGTATTAACACTATTCCAAGAACTTAAAATTGCAAAACAAGAATATGATCAAATTAAAGGTGCATTAAAAATGGTTAAACAAACAGGATATGGAGTTGCAACTCCAACTCTTGCAGATATGAAATTAGATACTCCTGAAATTATTAAACAAGGAAGTCGTTATGGTATTAAACTGAAGGCGGTTGCTCCATCAATTCATATGATTCGTGTCGATGTAGAATCAACTTTTGAACCAATAATAGGTTCTGAATTACAAAGTAAAGAATTGATTAACTATTTAATGAAAGATTCTGAAAGTGATGCTGAAAGTATTTGGAAAAGTGAAATATTTGGTAGAAGTTTAGATGTTATTGTTAAAGAAGGTATTCAAGCAAAACTTTCTCTTTTACCAGAAAATGCAAGGTTTAAACTACAACAAACATTATCTAAACTAGTAAATAAAGGTTCTGGTAATTTATTTGCAATAGTTTTATAAATAGAAACTATTAGTAAATAAAGGTAATATTTTTAAAAAAAAAGATGTAAAATTAATAAAAAGTGTTGATTTCCCTTAGAAAACATGGTATTCTTAGAATGTAAACAAGATAGTTTTACATAGGGAGGTAACAAATAATGAGTAAAACAGATTTAGTAAATTACATTGCAGAGGAGACAGGATTAACAAAAGCTGATGCATCACGTGCTTTAGAAGCAATGATGGATGGTGTTGTTAAAGGATTAAAAGAAGAAGGAGAAGTAACTTTAACAGGATTCTGTACTTATACAGCTAAACATAAAGAAGAAAAAATGGGACGTAATCCAAAAACTGGAGAAGCTGTAAAAATTCCTGCACGTATGGCAGTTACTATTAAAGCTGGTTCTAAATTAAAAGACGCTTTAAACTAAAAAGACGGTAAGTCTTTTTTTTGAAAGGAAAATATGGAAAAAGAAGTATTAGAAATTTTAAATAAGTTAGAAAATAATCATTTTGAAGCCTATATAGTAGGTGGATATGTAAGAGACTATATTTTAAATAGAGAAACAAATGATATAGATATTGCAACTAATGCAAGACCTGATGATATTATTAAAATATTTAATGATAAAAAAATGTTAGTAAATAAAAGATTTGGCAATGTTGTAATTGATGATGTAGAGATAACTACATTTAGAAAAGATGAATATAATGATAGTAGATTTCCTAAAATCACTTATGTTAGAACAGTAAATGAAGATTCTAAAAGAAGAGATTTTACAATAAATGCTTTATATATGAATAAAAATTACGAAATAATTGATTGTTGTCATGGAATGGAAGATTTAACAAATAAAATTATAAAAACAATAAAAGATCCTAGTATAAGTTTTAATGAAGATCCCTTAAGAATAATAAGAGCAATTAGATTTGCTAAAATATTAAATTTTGAAATAGAAAAAGAAACTTTATTAGCTTTAAAAAATTATGCATATAAATTACAAGAAATAAGTAAAGAAAGAATTAATAAAGAGATAAAAAAAGGAATACCTTATGGTGTTTTAGAAAAAGAATATGATTTTGTATTGAAAAAATAAATATTTTTGATATAATTAAATTAAGAATAGGGATTGATGTGTATGAAGATGTTGGTTAGTGATTTTGATGGTACTTTTTTTAATAAAGATTATAAAGATAATATTAAAGCTGTAAATGAGTTTGTTGATAAAGATAATTTATTTGTAATATGTACTGGAAGAAATTTAAATAGATTATTAGTAGATTTAGATAAAGATTTAAAATTTAATTATTTAATTTGTTCTGATGGAGCGGTTATATACGATAAAGATTTTAATGAAATATATCGTAGTGATATTGAACCAAGAGTTGTTGATGGAGTTGTTAAAATAATTAATAATAATGATTGTTTTAGTGATATTGATTTAATACATGGTGCTAGTTTAGATGATCGTAAAGTAAATGCAATATATGCATTATATGATAAAAATAAAATAGATATGGCTAAATATGCGTTAGAATATATTCAAAGAACACATCCTCAAATTCATGGTTATTTAAGTAAAAATTATATAAATATTAATAATCGTATGGCAACTAAATCTTCAGGAATAAAGAATTTAATTGATGTAAAAAAATTAGAACCTCTATTAGTTTATACTATTGGTAATGATATAAATGATCAAGATATGTTACTTGATTATATTGGTACATTAATGAATTCAAGTAATTTAAATATTGATCTACCAGTTGTAAATAGTGTTAATGAATTAATTAAAATTTTAAAGTGATATTAAATAAAAATAAACATATAATATAGTGATTAAGGAATCTTAATCATTAAAGAGACTCGTAGTGTTACGGGCTCTTTTTTTTACAAATTCTTACATAAATCTCTATTGACAAATTATACTTATTAACTTAAAATTAATAATAGGAGATGATGTATATGAGAATGAGCACAAGAAAGAGAAAAAATATAATCATAGTAATACTTATGGTAATGGTAGTAGGAATGACTATTAGTTATTCTGCATTAAGTAGATATTTAAAAATAAATGGAACATCAAGTATTACAAGTGATTTTAAAGTATTGTTTACTGATATACAAGAAGGTATAATGAATGAAGCAACAACAGTACAAAAAGAAATAACAACTCCAACCACTGCAACCTTTCAAGTAGATTTAAAAAAACCAGGAAGCAGGGCAGAATATAATGTTACGGTACAAAATCAAGGTAAATTAAATGCTTATTTAGAAAGTATTGAAGGAATAGATGAAGCAAATGAGAAAGCACCTACAGATATAAAATTTAAAATAAGTGGAATAACAAGGTATACAAAACTTGAAGTAAATCAAAAAATAACATTTAAAGTAAAAGTAACATTTGATTCTAGTGCAACAAGTTTACCAGAAGCATCAAAACAATTAACACTAAAACTTAACTTTGCTCAAGATAGTGGAAATACACCAGAACCTGAACCAGGAGAAAAGACTTCAGAAAGTGTAACCACTAAATTACTAAGTAGTGGATCAACATATAATTATTTAGGTGGAACATATATAAAAGGTGGTAAGGATGGTAAACAATTATTTTATAGCACATTGAGTGAAATGTTTTCTCCTGAAGAAATAGATGCTAAATTTTTTACAGAAGATGGGCAATTTATTCCTGAAAATTTTGAAAATTGGGCATTAACAGAAGGAGGTATGACTGA
>CALVZI010000090.1 GCA_944372485.1 uncultured Bacilli bacterium | reverse complement strand
TCAGTCATACCTCCTTCTGTTAATGCCCAATTTTCAAAATTTTCAGGAATAAATTGCCCATCTTCTGTAAAAAATTTAGCATCTATTTCTTCAGGAGAAAACATTTCACTCAATGTGCTATAAAATATTTGCTTCCCACCTTTACCACCTTTTATATATGTTCCACCTAAATAATTATATGTTGATCCACTACTTAATAATTCTGTCGTTACACTTTCTGATGTTTTTTCTCCTGGTTCAGGTTCCGGAGCATTTCCACTATCTTGAGCAAAATTAAGTTTTAGTGTTAACTGTTTTGATTCTGAAGGTAGACTTGTTGCACTAGAATCAAATGTTACTTTTACTTTAAATGTTATTGACTCATCTACTGCAAGACGTGTATACCTTGTTATCCCACTTATTTTAAATTTTATATCTGTAGGAGCTTTGCTATTTGCTTCATCTATTCCTTCTATAGATTCTAAGTAAGCATCTAATTTACCTTTATTTTGTACTGTTACATTATACTCTGCACTACTTCCTGGTTTTTCTAAATCTACTTGGAATGTTGCTGTTGTTGGAGCTGTTATTTCTTTATTAACTGTAGTTGCATAATTCATTGTTCCTTCCTGTATATCAGTAAATATTACTTTAAAATCACTAGTAATATTTGAAGTACCATTTATTTTTAAATAACTACTTAGCGCTGAATAACCTATAGTCATTCCTACTACCATTACCATAAGTATTGCTATGATTATATTTTTTCTCTTTCTTGTGCTCATTCTCATATACATCATCTCCTATTATTAATTTTAAGTTAATAAGTATAATTTGTCAATAGAAATTTGTGTAAGTTTTTGTAAAGAAAAAAGTAAATCATTTTAGATTTACTTTAACCTTCCATTACTTTAAAATATTCTCCAGAATCTAAATAAAGTATTCCTTTTTTATTTTCAAATTTACGCATAATAGCAATATAATTATTTATATCAGTAAATTTATTTATAGATAAATATACATAATTACCATCATTCATTGAAAGTAAAAATCTTCCTGAATCTACATCATTTGGATCATATTTAATAGTTGAAATTCTTTTAAATACATCATCATTAATTTCTGACATTTTATTTTTTAATTGTTTATAAACTTTATCAGGAACAAAATTAATTAATACTGGAACATCAAATTTCTGTTCTACCATTTCATTATTTTCTAAAACTGTTTTATTTTCTGTTTGATAGAAAAATAACGGTTTATTTTCTTCTATAGTTATAGATATTCCTCTAAATAATAATCTTTTAATTGTAGCTTTTTTTATTAGAGGATCTTCTTCTAACTTTGCTTTTATACTAGTTGTACTAAAAGTTAATGTAGAAGGATAATCTCTAAGTCCTGCTTCATCAATTATATATTGATCTTTTAAAACTTCATTATTATAAATATAAATATTAGTAATTGGCTTATTTAATATAAAATAACAAATATAACCAACTAAAAGAAATAAAATTAAGCATATAAAGATTCGATCATAACGTATTTTTATTCTTTTTTTCTTAACTTTAGTTCTTTTTTTACTATTTTTTTTCTTTTTCTTCATAGTATCACCCTAATCTACAAATTCTTGTTCAACTTTTAATTCTATGCCTTTTTCCTTTTTTATTTTATCTTTTATTTCTAATATTAATTTTTTTACATCATCACCACTAGCATTACCTTTATTTACTATAAAGTTTGCATGCTTTTCACTAACATAAGCATCACCTATATGTTTTCCTTTATAGCCAATTTCTTCAATTAGTGCACCAGCAAAATTATTTTCTGGATTTCTAAATACAGATCCTGCTGATGGATATTCTAGTGGTTGTGTTTCTAATCTTCTTTTTTTACGTTCATTAATTAATTTAGTGATTTCTTCTACATCACCATGTCTAAGTTCTATAGTTGCATCTAAACATATAAAACCTGGAATTTTTTGTAAAAAAGAACTACGATAGTGAAAGTCAAGTTCATAGTTATACATTGTTTTAACATCTAAGTCTGGAGTTAAAACACGAATACTTCTTACAACATAACCCATATCACTTTTATAGGCACCAGCATTCATAAATATAGCGCCACCTACACTACCAGGAATACCAGATGCAAATTCTAAACCAGTTAAACCTAAACGTGCTGTTTTTAAAGCTAATTTCATTAATGGATACCCAGCACCTACTCTAATTACATTATCTCTTATTGTTAAATTATCAAAATTATCTAATCTAATTAAAATTCCTTCATAAGTTTTATCACTAAATATTAAATTAGAACCATTTCCAATTATTTTATATTTTACTTTTTCTTTAATTAATAAAGTAAGTAAAGTTTGTAAATCTTTAATTGTATAAGGTGATACAATAGCCCATGCATGACCACCTACTTTATAAGTAGTATACTTTTTTAAATCAGCATTCTCTACAATATCACCACAATCAAGTTTTTTTATTTTTTCAATTATTTCCATTTTTTTCACCTGAAATTTCTTTTATAATTTGATAGATTTTTTCTGCACTATCTTTTATATATAAAGTTTCAAGCCCCTTTTTCATTTCATTAATTTTATGTTTATCACTTAATACTTCATCTATTTTTCTAACTAAAATATCTCCCTTTAAATCTTTTTCTTCTAATAATACACAAGCTTTACGATCAATTAAATCTAAAGCGTTTTTATATTGATGATTATTAGTTACATATGGACTTGGTATTAAAATAGAAGGTACTTTTAAAGCAATTATTTCACTTAATGTAGAAGCTCCAGCACGCGATACCATTAAATCAGTTTTCTTCATTAAACCAGTTAATCCTTCAATATAAGGTTTTACAAAAACATTACTTGGAAACTTTTTATTTTTAACTTCTTCATAATAATCTTTACCAGTTACAAATATAACTTCATAATCTTTACCATTAAACAAATTCATTACTTTAACTAAATATTCATTTACTTTAGAAGAACCTAAAGATCCCATTACAATTAAAACTAATTTTTTATTTTCTGTTAAACCATAACTAACTTTAGATACAGCTTGTTTTTTTATTGCATCTTCACCACAAGGATTTCCTGTAAAAACAACTTTATCTTTAGGAAAATCATTTACGCTTGCAGGTAAAGAAACACCAATTTTAGTTACTTTCGAACTTAAAATTAAATTACTTTTACCAGCAACACTATTTTGTTCATGAATAAATGTAGGATAACCTAATTTATTGGCTGCATATATAACTGGAAAAGTTACATAACCACCAACGCCAATTACAACATCAGGATCAAATTCTTTAATTAATTTTTTACACTTCTTATAACTTTTTAAAAGTTTTGAAGCTACACCAAAATTTTTATATAATTTTTTACGATTAAAACCATATATTTCAATACTTTCATATGGAATACCATATTTAGGTATAATATCTTTTTCCATACGATTATGAGTTCCTATATATAAAAACTTACTATTAGGTTCTTTCTCTTTAATTTTATTTATAATAGCTAAAGCTGGATATATATGTCCACCTGTACCACCAGCACTAATAACAACTTTCATAGCTCACCTCTATTTTATAATATTCAAACAAATCTCTTAATTGATTATCTTTATTAATTATACAATAAAATTCAAAAAAAAGAAATATATAAAATATTTCTATGGACACTTTACAACAGTTACTTGTTTTTTTTCTGGTGCTTTACTAGCACAATACTTACCATTATTAATTTCTATTGTTGTTTTTTCATTATCATCATATCTAATACTACCATTACTTCCTGTTAAATCACCAGTAAATTCAATATTAGGTTCAACTACACCGTTTGTAATAGTATATTCTCTATGTTTAGTTCCACTAGCTGTGTGATCTTCTTCAACGGCTCTAAGCAATCCATATATTGAATTACGATAATTATTCATTTTACTACTTTCAATTATTGAAGTTACAACAGGTATAGAAATCATTGAAACAATCCCTAATACAACAATAACTGTTATAAGTTCTATAAGTGTAAATCCATTTTTTTTCTTCATTTTATCCCTCTTTTATTATATAAATAGTATAACAAAAAGAAAATTAAATTTCAATAAAGTTTTAAAAAGTATTTAATTCTTCACTTAAATGTGTTTCTAAATTTGTTATAGTAAAATCTTTAGATTTTAAATAATTTATTACTACCGGTAATTCTTTTATAACACTATCATTTATTTCTAAAGATATAATATTACCTGGTTCTACTTTTTCTTTTATTTCAGTATAAATATTATTTTTTAATATTAAATTTGGTATGATTGTATAATTTTTATTTATCGAACAAAGTTCTAATGTATCTTTATCTTTTCCTTCTAAATAACAATAACTTGTTTTTTGTTTACCAATTCTTTTTATAACTGTATCAATCCAAGCAAAATCAGGATCATCATAATTAAAATTATTACTTATATTTCCAATACTATGTTTTTCATTTATTAAGTTTAATACCGTTTCATTATTTTTTTCTAACCAATCATTATCAATAAAAAAATTAAATTTTACATTATTATTATTTGCAATATCAACTGTTTTTTTTACATCATCATTATTTTTTACTAAGAATATAAAACTTATTTGTCTTTTTTCAGGGTTACCACTTATTACATATTTATCATAATTATTAGTAATTGTTTTTTTAGGTGTAACTTCTTCGGTATATAATAATGATTCATTAAATTTACCATATTTACGCATCTTCGAATAACTTTTATTTATATCTACTTCTAATCCGTTTTTACCTGGTATTATAGTATCTTCTTTGATAATTGCATTCTTGCTTTTTACTTTTTTAGTAGTGGCAACTTCTTTTATTTCTATCATTATTTCATCAAATTCTTTTACAACACTAACTGTTTTTTCTGTATAATAAAAACTAAATATAAAGAGTGTTATTAAACCTAATAAACTAAAAAACTTTTTCATTATATCACCTAATTTAATATACGAAAAAGTTTTTGTTTTATTCTATTTTAAATCATAATTTAGTGGTTCTAATTCAGGTATTACAAATTTACCATTTTCTCTTATTAATACATCATCAAAGTATAAGCTTCCACCACCATATTCAAGTCTTTCAATTAAAACCATATCCCAATGAATACTAGAAATATTCCCGTTAAAAGCATCTTGGTAAGCACGACCTGGTGTAAAGTGAATACTTCCAATTATTTTTTCATCAAATAATATATCTCCCATTGGATGTAATATTTTAGGATTTAATCCAATAGCAAATTCACCTACATATCTGGCTCCTTCATCAATATCAAAAATTTGATTTAATGCTTCATTATCTTCATCACAAGTTGCTTTTACAATTTTACCATTTTCAAAAGTTAGTGAAACATTGTGATAAACATTTCCTTGATATGGACATGGTGTATTATAAGTAATTACACCATTAACACTATCTTTTATTGGAGCAGTATATATTTCACCATCAGGAATATTAAAGTTACCACAACATGGAATAGCTGGCATTCCTTCTATAGAAAAAGTAATGTCAGTATTAGGAGCAACTATTCTAACTTTTTTAGTTTTTTCCATTAATTCTTTTAATGGTTTAATTAATTCATGCATCTTAGCATAATCTACAGTCATTACATCAAATGAATATTTATAAAATTCTTCAGTTGGCATACCTGCTTTATAAGCAGCTGTAATTGATGGGTAGTTAAGTAAAACCCATTTTCTTTCATTAATTCTAATATCATTACTTTCTTTTAAAGCTTCCCCAATTGCGCCAATTATTTTTTTATCAATATTTTTTCCATTATAATCATTTTCTATATAATGAATAGAAATAAAGGCATCAAAATTTTCAACATCAAATTCATTCATTTTTTTAAGTAATTCTATTCTATTTTTAGTTGTATTAGAAACTAATAAATCATTTGTTTCAATATCAATATATCTTACTACAGGAATTCCTCCTACTGAAGTTATTTCTTTTACTAACTCTTTTATTAATGGTTTTGTATCAATACTTTCTGTTTTAATTAAAACTCTTTCACCATTTTTAATACTTAATGAATAATTAATTAAAGTTTTACTAAGTTCTTTTATTTTTTCTTCCATATTATCACCTCTTTAGTTATTTATCATAATATAAATTGAAAGGAGTATATTATGAATTCTAATTATGTTAGTTACGGATATCCAGTTGTTAATGAGAATGGGGATCGATTCTTTGGTGGCTTTCTTGGACCATTTATCTTAGGAGGAATAACTGGAGGATTATTAGCACCTTCATTTAACAATCGTCCAAATGGGTATGGATATGTAAATAATTACTATTACCCTCCATATTATTATCAACCATATCCTGGATATTATTACTAAAAAAGATTTTTTTAAGAATCTTTTTTATTTTACAATTTTTATATATGTTTCATAAGTATCACTAATATTACCTACTTTATCAATTGCTCGTATATAAAGTGGTGTGTCAATTGGTCCTTTAAAAGTATATTCATCTTCTTTTAAATCTTTCCAAGTTGTATTATCAAAACTATATTGATAATAATCAATTCCACTACCACTATCAGCAGATTGTACTTTCATATAAATTGGTTGTAAAACACTACTACCAGGATTATATGTTCTTCCACTACTATTATTTTGTTTTAAAGTTACTTGCGGTGTAGCTGGTTTAACTCTATCTATATAAACATATAAAGCTTTAGTTTTAGGACTAACATTTCCTGCTTCATCGACACTTCTAAAGTAATATACTTCACTCATATTTTTAGAAAAACTATATGTAGATTCAGCTTTATTCCAAGTATAACCATTATCAGTAGATACTTCATAATAAACAATCGGACTTCCTTTATCTTTTTTAGTTTCAATAGAAGTTATATTAATATCACCACTAATCCACTTTTTATTACCTAATTTAAGTGTTTCACTTACACTAGTATTAGTTGTAATAGTTGGCACTTTTATATCTTGTTTATCTATTTTAATATTATAAGCTTTTGTTACATCACTAACGTTCCCTGCTTCATCAACACTTCTAAAATAATAAGTTTTATCCATATTTTCATCAAAATATAATTTATCATCTACTTTAGTAAATTTCTTTTGATCTGTTGAATATTCATAATAAGCAATTTTACTATCTTTATCTTCACTTTTTATTTTTAAATAAACATCTCGATTTACCCAAGTCTCATCATATTCATTACCGCGCCAATTATCAGTCATAAGTGTAACTTCTGGTACACTTGGTTTACTTAAGTCAACAAAATCAACTTCTTCTTCCCAAATTGCACTTTCATTACCAAACATATCTTTTACTTTTATTTTTACAGTTCCTGGTTCAGTAATTTCTTTTTTGTTTTCACTTTGCCAAGTTTTACCATTATCAAAACTATATTCTAAAGAATTACCTAAATAAGTTGTTTTCTTAACTTCTAAAGTTGCCGATTTATTTTGATAATCAGTTGGGTTTCCAGTTACTTTTAAGATGATTGGATTTTTACTTTCAACAACTTTTACTTTTACAACTAAAGCAGTAATATTTCCACTTTTATCTTTAGCAAGATATGTAATATTTCCAGTGCCTTTTACTCTACTTACGGTACTTGTTACTTGTAAATCAACTTTACCACCGCTATTATCAGTTACATCAACATCAAACTTTTCTACTTTTTTATTTTCAAGTGGTTGAATATATGTAAAACTTTTTGTTTTTCCATTAACCCTTATAACTGGTGGCTCTGTATCAACTACTTTTACTTTCATCATTTCAATTCCAACAATATTTCTTGTTTCATCATAAGCTTTATAAACTAAGTCATATTCACTATTTAATTTATCAGTATCTAAACTAGTAATTAATTTATCATCGATATATGGTCCTGATACTTCTACCTCTTTACCTAAAACATCTTTAGCAGTAGCTTCTGGAAAAGTAAATTCACTTCCAACTTCTACCTCAACTGTTTTTTTACTATCTATTTTTATTTTTGGTGCATACTCATTACTAGCATTAGAACAATCCTTTTCAACATATTCATAACTATAATCTTTTCCCTTTGGCTTAATAATTATACAACCATTCATAATTTCATCAGTTCTTGGATCATGAATATCAGCTGATTCTAAAAAATTATTACTTACTAAATCTTTAATAGTTAAAAATCTTGCATCTTTATCTTTTGTTGGTAAAAGATCAGTATTTTTTACATAATAATTTTTAGCAGCTTTCTCAATCATTGCAACTTGTGTCTTATATAATTCATCTTTTGATTTATCTAATACTTCCATAACTTTAGGAAGTGTAAAGACTGTAAGTGAGACAGCTGCGACTGTCATAATCATTAATTCAATAAGTGTAAAACCATTTTTGTTCTTCATATTATCTACCTTCTTTTATTATTATACAAAAAAACTTTAAAAGTAACAAGAATTTTTTTAAAAAATTAAAAAAGAAGCTATCTAGCTTCTTCTACAACTCTTGTTTCACGAATAACAGTTACTTTTATTGTTCCTGGATATTGCATAGTTTCTTCTATTTTATTTTTAATTTCACGAGCTACTTTATGACTTGTTAAATCATCAATTTCTTCTGGTTTAACAATAACACGTAATTCACGTCCTGCTTGAACAGCAAATGTTTTTTCAACACCTTCAACTTCGTTTCCAATATTTTCTAAATCTTGTAAGCGTTTAATATAGTTTTCAAGTGAGTCATTACGAGCTCCTGGACGTGATGCGCTTAAAGCATCAGCTATAGCAACTATCTCAGAAATTATATAATTAGCTTTTTTATCACCATGATGTGATTCTATGGCATTTACAACAACATCATTTTCACTAAATTTACGAGCTATTTCTGCTCCTATTTCAATATGGCTTCCTTCCATTTCATGGTCAATTGATTTACCAATATCATGAAGTAAACCAG
>CALVZI010000089.1 GCA_944372485.1 uncultured Bacilli bacterium | reverse complement strand
ATTTAAATACATTTCTTGATAACTTGACCACATAATGTCACTTCCTTTCTTTAAGCTGTTATTATAATACATTATCAAAAAAATACATAATAACCAGGGGGTCACTATGTATTATAAAAAATTAATTTATACAAGAAAGCTTATTTTAATAAAAAATAAATTATAGTATAATTAATTTATATATCTATAATTTTTACAAATCACTTCATTTAATAATTTATGTTATACAAAAAAATCCCCCCATTGGTTCTATATCTATAGATTACCATAGAAGAATTTTTTATTTATATAAAATCAATTATTGATTTTATTCTCTTATTAATAATAATTAATTTATTTTATTACTTCCATACCATCTAAGTAAGGTCTTAAAACTTCTGGTATAGTTATGCTTCCATCAGCATTTTGATATTGTTCTACAATCGCAGGAACTAATCTACTTGTAGCAAGACCACTACCGTTTAAAGTACAAGCATAATGTAATTTACCATTTTTATCTCTATACTTAGTATTATTTCTTCTTGCTTGATAGTCTCTACTATTTGAAATACTACTCACTTCTTTATAAATTCCCATACTAGGGATCCATACTTCAATATCATATGTTCTGCACATACCTTGAGCACAATCACCAGCAGCAAGTTTACTAATTTGATAGTGTAATCCTAATTCATCCATTAAATCCTTTGCTTTATTTAATAATTCATCAAAAGCTTCTTCCGTTTTATCTTCTGTTACATATTGAACCATTTCAACTTTATTAAATTGATGACCTCTTATCGTTCCCCTTTCTTCTTCTCTTGAACTTCCAGCTTCAACTCTAAAACATTGTGTGAAACCAAAATACTTTTTTGGTAATTCATCGCTATCCAATATTTCGTTACTGTGAACATTTACTAAAGCAGTTTCAGCAGTTGGTAATAAGAATTTACTATTTTGTTTATTCTCAATACTTTGAACCATATATACTTCATCATTAAACTTAGGAAATTGACCTGCACCAAATCCACATTCATAATTTAATAAATATGGTAACATCATAAATTGATATCCATCTTTAATATGTCTATCAATAAAAAAATTAATCAAAGCCCATTCAAATCTTGCCCCTATACCAGTATAAATCCAATTCTTTTCACCAGCAATTTTAATTCCCCTAGCATAATCTACCATATTTAGATCTTTTAATATTTCATAATGAGGTTTTAATTCAAAATCAAATTTTGGTTTTTCTAAATGTGCATATATAACCTCATTGTTTTCTTTTCCGCCAGCAGGTACATCTTCATCTGGAATATTTGGAAGTTCTGCTAAATAGTCAAAAATTTTTTTATCTAATTCATTATATCTAATCATTCCTTCATCAATTTTTGTACCAAGTTCTTTCATTTGTTTTATTATTTCAGTTGTATCTTTTCCTTCTTTTTTTAATTTTGGAACTGTATCGCTAACTTTTCTTCTTTCGGCTCTAAATTCATCCAGTAATGTTCCAATTTTTCTTTTTTCAATATCCCATTTTAATAATTCATCTAAATTAACATTATCCAATCTTTTTAATAATGCTTTCTCAACTTCTTCTTTATTATTTCTTATTTTATTTATATCTATCATAATTATCATCCTTTCTTAATAAAATAATATAATAATTTTATTAAACTACTTGGATCGATTAAAACTCCATATATAAACTTTTTTCACAAACTATTCCCCCTTCAAAATATAAAAAAAGATGGTACCCATAGGAGTGCATTAAGCACGGTACCATCCTTATATTTAACTTAATTTAGATAACGGCTATTAACCGAAAATGTTTACATTCCACTCAAAGGTAGAAACTATAATATACACTTGTTATTTTTCACCAACCAATAACTCTCTACAAAGATTAATATTAAAGTCATGTCCTCATCAAAGATTTATAGATTAAATACTATCATATTTATGGTGATTTGTCAATTTATAATTTGTACAAGAAAACATATTTTAATAAAAGTTAAATTACAGTATAATTAATTTGGTGATTATATGAAGAAAATAGTTATTTCAGGAAGTAGTTCTATGCAAGATACAATAACTTATTGGAAAGATTGTTTTACTGATAAAAATTTAGAAGTAATTGATTATCCAAAACAAATTAATAAAAAAAATTTATTAAAAGAATTATCTAATTTATATAGTAATTTTTATAAATCTATAGATAATACAGATATATTATTTTTAGCAAATGTTGATAAAAACAATATTAAAGGTTATATTGGTGCAAATATTTTTTCAGAACTAAATTATGCTTTGATACAAAACTTAAATAATAATAAAAATATAGAAATTTATTTATTACAAAAACCTAGTAAAGAATTATTTTGTTATGATGAAATAACGAATTATTTAGAATTAGGATGGATTAAATTATACGAGGAGTTGATAAAATGATACCAAAAGTTAAATTTAGAGAAATGACACTACAAGAAAATATTAGTTTAATAAAATGGGCATATTATAATAATAATGAATCTTTAGATGTTCATAAATATACTATTAAATATTTTCCAGAACTTGCTAAAATACAAAATGATTTATCTAAAGAAGATGTTTATAATAAAATCGAAGAAGTAGTTACAAATGATTATAATAAATATCATGAAAAAATTAAGAATGAAATAAAGAGATATAATAATATTTGGAAAAAATATAATGATATTTATTTTAATATGTTGTCAGATTATTTTAATATTGATTGGCCTAACATTGATTCTATTGAATGTACAATTGGTTTAATTCCAGTTTTTCCAAGATATTTAGATAGTTTTTCATTTTCTCTTGGTATAAACATAGAAAATAACCAAGTAATTGAAACAATAGCCCATGAAACACTACATTTTATGTGGTTTCACAAATGGAAACAAATTCATCCTGAAACATCAAGAAGAGAATATGACTCACCATATATAACTTGGCAATATAGTGAAATGGTTACTGACCCAATATTAAATAACAAACCTTTTTCAAATATATTTGGAAATATTTTTATAGAACGTGGTTATGATAGTTTTTATGAATTATATGATGGAAATAATTTAATCATGGACAAGCTAAGAAAACTATATAGTGAAAATATTTCTACCGAAGATAAAATGAATAATGGTTTTGTTTATATAAAAAATTATTTAGAAAATAAAAGTAAAACAATATAAACAAATAAATTAATAATTATTATAAATTTAGTATAGGAAGTGATGAGTATGAAAAGAACAAAAGTCAAATAAATTTGACTGCATCTAATCTCACGATTAGATATTTCTCCTTCATCGGTGGCTTACGCTTTTTCCTCTAGAGACTAATTTCCGATAGTCGCTACCGTA
>CALVZI010000088.1 GCA_944372485.1 uncultured Bacilli bacterium | reverse complement strand
AATTATGAAATAATTTTTCAATATCAAAATAATCATGTTTATTTAAATATAAATTTGGATATTCATTATAATTACCTACTTCAATATCTTTTATATCTTCTTTTGGTTCTAATTCTATCGTAAACATATTAACTATATTATTACCATATATTTCTTTTAATTCTTCTTTATTATTACATGCAGTTACTATTTTTGAATTAGATAATAATAAGTCCTTAAAACTCTCTAGATAATCTAACATTCCAAAATCATCTAAAATATAAGTAAAGTTATTATTTTCTTTTAACATAGTTTCTATAAAAACATTTAAAAACATTTTACTCACTAACTTACTTTTATGATCACTTATAATAAATATTGCTGTTTTCTCTTTTAATTTGCTTAAATTTATTTCATCAGTGCATAATAAATTTAATAGTTGGGGCTTATTTATTATTTCATTTAAATTATTATTAAAAACTGACAAAATACTTCCTTTAGTATCTATTGGTGCATCAATAACAGGTGTAAGTGAGATTGTTATTTGACTTGTTAAACCAAGTATTCTTACATATTCTTGTAAATATGTTTCTGTTTGAGAAAAGTTTTTTAAACCTGTTTGTGATAAGGTATAAATACTTCCAATATTAAGTTCACTTTCACTTGCATTTTCTAAAAGAATAGTAGATAATCCTACAAAATAATCTTTTGCTACATTAGTCCAATAAGGATCAGAATTTTTATCTCCTCTAAATATTTCTTTTGCCATACTACTTAATAAAGTATTAACAAAGTCAAACTCTTTTAAATCATAATAATGTTTAATTAATTTAAATGGATTCCAAGCATTACTGCATGAACAATTTTTAAAATTTAAAACTAAAACATCATAACCTTTTTCTTTTAATTCCCTACCAAATGTTTTATAATATTCTTCTTTAAAATCTAAAAATACTATATTTTCATTATTATTAATTGCTAATTTTGTTTCATTAAATAAGATTTTTTCAGTCTTCCCACTACCATTACGACCACTAACTAATATTTTTTTCATATTCCATCTCCTTTTTCTTTGTTAATGATTTAGTCTTATCAATATTTAAAATACCCTCATGATTATGACTTCTTAAATAGTCGATTGCTAAAATTTGTTTATATTTATTTTCAATATCACTTAATAATTCTTTTCTTTTTAAATCAAAAATTTCATCATTCCATTTATCTTTATTTTCAACTATTTCATTAACTTTAAAACCAGCTTCTTGTAAATATTTTATTTCTTTATATTGTCTAATTTGTTTATCAGTATAATATCTATAATTTGTATATAGATCTATTTCATCAGGAATTAAAATACCCATTTCATCATAATAACGCAAAGTTCTTACAGTTGTTCCAACTATTTTAGCAAAATCTCCTATTTTATATTTCATAATATCCTCCTTTCGTCTACATTATAACATTAACGTTAACGTAAGAGTCAAGTACTAATTAAATTATATAATAAGAAGAAAGACAAAGCAAATTTTTGTAATAAAATATTAATTATATATTTTAATTTTTTCTAATAAAATATCTATTAATTCTTTAGAGTCCATTTCGTTAATTGCAAAACATTTTTTACCTAAATCTTTAAATGATGCGCCACACGAATATAATTTTTTCCTATCTATAATTAAAAATCTATCGTGAAAAATATCAATACATTTAAATTTTATATTAGAGTATTCACTATTATATTTTTTTATTAATAATTCATTAAAATTTTTAGAAATAATTATGATTTTTTTATCAATATTTTTAAGAATTTTCAAAAGTTCTTTAGAAGCATAATTATCAATAATTACTATTTCTTCTTTTGCACTATCAAATAAATCTAATAATAATGTATATGAATCAAATATTTGTCCTTCAAAAAATATAGTGTTAATTTTTTCTTTTTCCTGCATTTTATTAAATGTTTGTTCTAACTTTAATAATCTGTTTTCATGATTTAAAAGTATTTCATTATTTATCATACTATTAGAAACATATCTTCTTAATTTTACAAATGCATCAATAATTTGTACATTTACCTTAACTGCAATATCACTCTTTAATAATCCTGATAACATCATTATTCCTTGTTCTGTTAAAACATAAGGTAAATATCTAATACCACCATGATTATTTTCGCTTGAAATCGCAAATTGCGATCTCAAGTTATAAAATTCATTTTTTGTTAACTGAAAACAAAATGTATCAGGAAATCTTTTAATATTTCTTTTAATAACTTCATTAATTCTTCTTGTTTCAACCTGATATAGCTTAGCAACATCTGATGACAACATTACTTGTACTCCCCTTATTTCATATATCATATTTTCTACCTTATTAACATTAATAATATCATTTACATCTTTTTCTAAAACATTATTGTTTGTCATTTTTACCTCACTTTCTAAAAATACATTTCATATATAAATAATTGTTATTGAATAATACTAATATAAATAACACATTCTTTTTTTCGAAAAAAGAGATAAAAGCAATAGAAATACATACTACTACCTTTATCTCTTTTACTTTTATTATTTAAACCTTATAATCCATAATAACTTATTATTATATATGGAAATATTTGTTTTTATTGCTGTATATAATAATATTTTTTTCTTAAAAAGTCAACAGTAATAAAAACAAACTCATTAAATTATAGAATAAGAAGAAATACGAAGTAAATTTTAGTAATTAGATTTAAAAATACTATAAATTACAATACTTTACAAAATAAATCATATTAAATATTCAATATAATCCTTTCTTATTAAGATTTTAAATCATACTATGTTATAATTTTTATAGTAGAATGCAAGAAAAATGTATTCTAAAAAGGAGATGTTATGATGAATGTAGGTAGTACAAACTCTACACAAAGTATATTAGTAGGACTAATTATATTAATTGTTGGTATATGTCTTCTTGTTTTTTCTATCTCTAATATTAAGAGTTATAATGAAAAAAACAAAACATACATCGAAACTGTTTCAAAAGTTGTTGATTATCAATATAATTCTGAACGAGAAAAAGCAGCTGTTGTAGAATATGAAGTAAATGGTGTAACTTATGAGGCAACTCATAATACTTATTCCAAAAATCCAATTCCTAGAGGATCAAAAATAAAACTAAAATATAATCCTAATGATCCTAACGATGTTATTTGGGTTAATGATACATCAAATGTTTTATTTCCAATCGTTGGAGGACTATTTACTCTTATTGGGTTAGTAGTTACTATTAGTAATATTAAAAACAAATTTGCTTAAAAAAAGATATGAATATAAATGATTATTGTACTAATAATAATTATTTATACTTTTATTTTATAATATAATTTTATTAATTTAAATAATAAAATAAAAGAAGCATTTGCTAGTATGGATGCGTATTAAAAAAATGGATTTTTATTCTTAATATCGTTAAAGTTGTTAAAAGTTATGCAAAAAATGAAAAAGATACTTCAAAAATAAGGAATAATATTTACGATAATATATTCTAGAAATGTCTGATAAATGAATTAAAAAAATAAATCAAATTCATTACAAACACCAAATTGATATGAAGATAGTACTGTATGACTTTGATAGCTTTATGAATTTTACTATGTCTTCCGTACAAAAATTCATGACATATAGTTCAACAATTACTAAAAGTGGTGTTACCAAAAAACACCACATTAAAACATCTCCAAATGAGATGTTTTTTATTACTTATTATAAACTTTTTTATAAATTCCTAATGTCTTCTTTAATTTTGTTTTTCTTTTAATACTATTAGATACGTATTGTAATTCTTTAAGGCTACAACTATTTTTAATACAATAATCACAATGTTCTATTAAGCTATAATTATCATTTTCAAAAAATGTTTCCTTCGGTATAATCAATACAATTCTTGATAAATCTGGCCTTTTTTGAACAAAATCTATTATTTTATCCAAACCCTTTTTATCCATTGAATACTCATCGATTGCACGCGCTATATCAGGAGTAAGTTCCATTAATTGCTCATCTGTATACACACTAAAGATCAAATCAAAATTACAAAAATAACGTTCATAATTATGAGTTTGAAGTAAATTATTTAATCTTTGCTTTGTTTGCTCTGAAAAATTAGCATATCGACATCTATCAATTAGTGATAATTGTTTCTTTGTGGCATGCATATATGTTTCATCTGTAAATTTATCTAGATTTTCTTTAGTTAAAGCGTATTTTACAAACAGGTTCCTATCTTTTAGTGTTTCCTTAATTAAATCAAATTTAGAACGAATAATATTTTCAAATCTTTCTATATATTGTTCTTTTTCTTCTTTTGATAATCTTTCAATACTTTCAGTAAAATTCTTAAATATAATTCCACATTGTTTTATCATGTTAATATATTCTTTTCTATCAAATTTTGAATATATTGCTTTATCTAAATATTGAAGATTAATATAATTATCATCTTTAAATTTTACATTTTCTTTTATTAAATCTTTTAATAAATCTACACTATCATAATACAAAGCTGTATAATACAATACTAAAGTTAATTTTAATTCTTCATTGTTATAATCACCGAACATAAAAATAGAATTATAATTATTATTTTTTTTAATTCCTAATTGCTTTTTATTTGAATTTTTATTACTCAAATTTTTTAACAGTGATAACATTTTTTTATCAATTTCTTTTTCTCTATCTTTATCTAAGATAATATTTCTTTTTACCGATTCCTTTATCTCATTTAAAATCTTCAAAGTATAAATATCAATAAATTCATTTTTGTTTACATTTTTCATAAAATCCCTCCTATTAACAAAATTAACAACCTCTTTATACAATCATAACAAAAAAACATTTATTTTTCAATGTTACGATTAAATTTTATATTAAATCAATTTTACTAATTCAAATTGAAATATATAAATTTTTTTATTTATCATAAATATCTTTCAAATTTATATAATCATTTTGTAAATAATTATAATCATTATCTAAATTTTTATATTTGATTATAATTAGTTATATATTTAGATAAATTATTATATAAGGCTCTAAGGCTTCTTTTTTTTACTTTTTAACTATACATATCAAAATAATCTAATAAAATATTATATTCTTCACCATTAATAATAACTTTAACATACTTAAAATTTCTTTTAGCATTAGTTTATATTAACTTAACTTCCTTATTTCATCTTCTCGTTTTCTTCTTTATTAAATCCATAAGCAGGACTGGAATAATTTCTATTAAAAATCCTTTCTGCAAATTCATCACCATACTTATTCATTTTATTAATCATATGCTCTTTATATCTAATTGGACTATATTCCTCAATTTTAAAATAATATGTATTTTTGTATAGATGGAAGAAAAAATCTGTCATATCTAAATCTATAATAGAATTTATTCCATATTCTAAAGTATATTCACAAACTCTTCTAACACAATCTTGTGCATGATATCCTCCAATAACAATTTTATCTACAAAACCAAGTTGAATAATTAAATATTGTTCATTTGGATATTTTAAATCTTTATCTTCTTTTTTAGTTCCATCTTCATTATATCCACTAGCTTCTTTAAAAGTAATATCAGTATATATTATTCTATCATTTGGTTGA
>CALVZI010000087.1 GCA_944372485.1 uncultured Bacilli bacterium | reverse complement strand
TATTAATATTTTTGTTTATAAATGCTTATTTTGATAATAAAACTGAAAATTATGTTGAAATTGATAAATATGAAAGTATTAATACTGAAGTAATTGATGAGTTATTAACATATGAATCTAATGGATATTATAGAACTTTAATTGATTATTATCCTTTGGAAAATGCTAACAAATATTATAATGAAAATTATTATAGTGCTACTATTTATTCATCTAACTATAATAATTATTATCATAAATTTTATAATTTTATATCTGGTAATAATATTGTTTATCGTAATAGATTTGTTATTGCTGGAGAAAATAATGAATTATTTAATAATATTATGGGCATAAAATATGTAATAAGTAAAAATAATCCTGGTTTAGGATATAAAAAGCTAAAAGAAATAGATGGGATAACTTTATATGAAAATAATTTTGCTTATCCATTAATTTATATTGCAAATGAAGTAGGAAATATAGATACATTTAATAATTTAAGTTTTCCTTATAATATAGATTATTTGTTACAAAATAGTTTTGTTTTAGATGGAACAAGTGATTATGAATCTAATATAGAGAAGTTAGATTGGGATTATAAAGAAAATTATAGTTTTGAATTAGATAAAAATATGAAATTTACTTTAGATTTGCCTTATGGAATTAAAGATAAATATTTAATTATTACTTTTGATATGGATTATAATCAATCTTGTTCGAGGGGTGATACTAAAATTACTATAAATAATGAAAGTAATAAACTTACATGTAGTAGTTGGATGTATCATAATAATAATTATAAATTTGAATATATTTTATCAAGTGATGAAACATTAAATGAACTAAATATTGAAATAAATAAAGGTAAATATGAAATATCAAATATTAATATTTATACAATGGATTATAATTTGCCAAATATCGAAGAAGTTGATAATTTAATTATTGATAAAGCTAAAAGTTTAATTAAAGCAGATGTTTCAATAAGTAAAGAATCATATATTGTTACTAGTATACCTTATGATGAAGGTTTTAGTGTATTTATTGATGGTGAAAGGCAAGATTATGAAATTGTGAATACATCTTTTTTAGGATTTAAAGTCACTGAAGGGAATCATAATATAGAAATAAAATATAATGCTCCTGGAAAAATATTAGGTATTTTAGGTACAATTTTAGGTTTGTGTAGTTTATTAACGGTATTAATTTATGAAAAATATGAAGATAAATTTTTAAAATTATTTAAAAAATATCGTGAAATAATAATGTATTTAATTTTTGGAGTTTTAACCACAATAGTGAGTATTACAACATATATATTATTTACTCATACAATTTTAAATCCTAATAATAGTTTAGAACTACAAGTAGCAAATGTCCTTTCTTGGATTATATCAGTATTATTTGCTTATATAACTAATAGAATATATGTTTTCAGTAGTAAAAATAAAAATATTATAAAAGAAATAATAAGTTTCTTTTCATCAAGAATAATAACATTGTTAATAGATATGTTTTTAATGTTTATTTTGGTAACTGTGTTGAATAATAACGATACAATTTCTAAAATAATAGTACAAGTAGTAGTAATAATAGGAAATTATATTTTAAGTAAACTAATTGTTTTTAAGAAGGAGAAGTGTATATGAAAAAAATATCAATTATTGTACCTTGTTATAATGAAGAAGAGTCAATACCAATATTTTATAATGAAATGCAAAAAATAGTGAAAAATTTAGCTAAAAAAGCAACTTTTGAATTTTTATTTGTAAATGATGGAAGTAAAGATAAAACATTGGAAATATTAAGGGATTTAGCAAAAAAAGATAAAAAAGTAAGATATATTTCTTTTTCAAGAAATTTTGGTAAAGAAGCTGGTATTCTTGCATGTTTAGAAAATGCAACTGCAGATTATGTTGCAACTATTGATGTAGATTTACAAGATCCCCCACAATTATTGATTGAAATGTTTGAAACTTTAGAAGAAAAGGAATATGATTGTTGTGCATCTCGAAGTGTCACAAGAAATGGTTATTCACCATTAAGAAAGTTTTTCACTAAAATGTTTTATAAAATTATTAATAAAATTTCTAAAACTGAAATGGTTGATGGAGCTAGAGATTTTCGTCTTATGACAAGACAAATGGTTGATGCAATTTTAAAAATGAGAGAATACAATAGATACTCTAAAGGAATTTTTAGTTTTGTTGGTTTTAAAACTAAATGGATAGAATATGAAAATATTGATAGAGTAGCAGGATATAGTAAATGGAATTTTTGGAAATTATTTGGTTATGCTATCGAAGGTATTACGGCTTTTTCTACAACTCCTTTAGTAATAAGTGCGTTTATTGGGATAATTTTTTGTATAATAGCTTTTATTATGATAATAGTAATTATTATAAAGACTTTATGTTTTGGAGATCCAGTAGACGGGTGGCCATCACTTGTATGTATAATTATGTTTGTAAGTGGAATTCAATTATTTTGTATAGGTATAATGGGTCTTTATTTATCTAAAACATATTTAGAAACAAAACAACGCCCTATATATATAGTTAAAGAAACTGAAAAAGATATATAAAAACATCATTTTTTAGATGTTTTTTTCTTTTTCTTAGTATTTTTCTTCCTTTTGGTTGGTGATACATAACCATTGTTTCTTTTAGATGAATTATTTTTAGTGGTTATTTTATTTTTAGCATTATTAGTAGTTGTCTTAGTTTTAGATTTGTTTTTGTTATTATTGGTGATTGTCTTTGTTGGTTTAATATTCTTTTTATTTTGTGGTTTGGTAGTAGTTTTATTTTTATTGTTTGATTTATTTTTTATTGTTTTATCTATTTTATTTTTTTGAACTGAAAAATACTTTTTTTCTAAATAATCTAGTAAAAACCATAAAATCCCAATTATTAAAACAATTAAATATATTGAAATTAAAACTATAAAAATAATGTCTATTTTATCAAAATGTTTATCCATTAAAACCACCATTTCAAATTTATTATAATACAAATGAATAAAAATTGGTAGAGTTTACAGTGGTTTTACATTAATTTTTGTAAATGTTTGTCGATATTTTCTTTAAATGTTATAATTAATATGAGTCTAAAGTAAGGAGAATACAATGAAATATATAAAATTTATAACATTTTGTATGATTTTATTTTTATTTATGATAGATGTAAGTGCTAGTGAAACTGTTCGTGG
>CALVZI010000086.1 GCA_944372485.1 uncultured Bacilli bacterium | reverse complement strand
TTCGTTATGACTAAATATGTAAAAAAATATTTAAATTCAAGATAAAATTAATAAAATTTTCAAAATTACAATGAAAAATAGTAAAGTTTTGTAGAAAATACTTGACTTTATTATAGGAGGTGATTTATGAAAAAATATAGTAAAATAATCATAGGAATAATTATTTTTATTGTACTATGTGTAATAATATTTGTTGGGTTTTTTAAATTTAATTATATAAGCAAAGAAGAAGTAGAAGAAGCAGTTGTAAAAGATATGGGTGTAGATAGAAGTGAAATAATTTTTGATAGTATTGATTTAGAAGCTGATAAAAATTATTATGATGTAGATGTTTTTTACCAAAAAGAAGAATTTGAATTTAAAGTAGATGCTAAAAGTGGAAAAGTTATTTATACTGATTATAAATTTAGTGAAGGAGCAAATCAAACAGAAAATAATGTGGTCGAAAATACAATAAGTTTAGAGGATGCTAAAACTATTGCAGTGACAAATGCTAATTTGAATATTTCTGATGTTCAATTTAAAAAAGAAAAACAAGATAATGATGATGGTAATTTAGTTTATGAAATAGAATTTATTTATAATAGTTATGAATATGATTATGAAATATCACAAACTGGTGAAATAATTAGTTTTGATAAAGAACATGTTTACAAATAAAAAGTATAATTTTTACTTTTTATTTTTTTTCTATTGACAATTAATTTAATTTGTATTAAATTATATAAATAGTTAGGAGGCTAACTAAATGTGTAATAAATATGAAATAGGTAAAGAAGTACAAATGTTATCACGTAAAATAAAAAGAAAATTAGATGAAACTTTTGTTGGCTGTGGTGTTACAGGCGTTCAAGTTTTTATTTTAGATTTTATTAATCGAGAATCTAAAAATAGAAAAGTATATGCCAAAGATATTGAAAATGAATTTGATCTAAGAAAAGCTACTATAACTGGAATTTTAAATAATTTAGAGCAACATGAATTAATAAAAAGAATTACTGTTGACGCAGATACAAGATTAAAAGAACTAATTGTAACAGAAAAAGCTTTAGATATTATTAATGAAATTGAAAAAAAATTAAAAAAATTTGATAAACAATTAATTAATAATATTTCTGAAGATGAATTATTGTTTTTTATGAAAATAGTTGATAAATTATCACAAAATTTATCATAGGTTGTTAAGAAGGGAGTTTATTATGATAAAAAAATTATCTAAATATGTTAAAGAATATAAAAAAGCTGCAATACTAACACCATTTTTTGTTATATTAGAAGTAATTATGGAAGTTATTATTCCATTACTAATGGCTAAAATTATTGATGTTGGTATTCAAAATGGAGATGTAAAATATATTGTTGAAATTGGTGGATTATTAATTGTATGTGCGATTCTTTCACTTTTATTTGGTATGCTTTCAGGACGTTTTGCAGCTAAAGCTTCTGCTGGGTATGCTAAAAATTTACGAAAAGAAATGTATTATAAAATCCAAGATTATTCATTTGAAAACATTGATAAATTTTCAACATCAAGTTTAGTTACACGTATGACTACTGATGTTACAAATGTTCAAATGGCGTTTCAAATGATTATAAGAATTTTAGTTAGAGGACCATTAATGATGATATTTGCTTTATTAATGGTTATGTCAATTAGTTTAAAATTATCTGCAATATTCTTTGTTGCCATTCCATTTTTAGGAATAATCCTATTTTATATAGCTATTAAAGCACATCCTAACTTTGAAAAAGTATTTAAAAAGTATGATAAGTTAAATCGTGTTGTTCAAGAAAATGTAAGTGCTATTAGAGTAGTAAAAGCTTATGTAAGAGAAAGCTTCGAAAATAAAAAATTTAAAGAAGTTAATGATGAAGTATATACTTATTTTAAAAAAGCAGAAAAAATTATTGCTTTTAACGGACCAGTTATGCAACTTACAATTTATTCTTGTATATTATTAATTTCTTGGTTTGGTTCACAAATAATTGTTGGTGGAGAAATGGGAACAGGTGAGTTATCAAGTATTATTACATATGCTTGGCAAATACTTGCTAGTTTAATGATGTTATCATTTGTCTTTGTTATGATTATTATGGCTGAGTCTTCAGCAGAAAGAATTTTAGAAGTTATTGAAGAAGAACCTACTTTAAAAAATAAAAAACGTAATATTAAAAATGTTAAAGATGGATCAATTAAATTTGAAAATGTAAGTTTTAGATATAGTGATGAAGAAGATGAAAATAATTTTGCTTTAAAAGATATTAATTTAGAAATTAAAGAAGGAGAGACAATTGGAATAATTGGTGGAACTGGAAGTTCTAAATCAACTTTAGTTCAATTAATTCCAAGACTTTATGATGTAACTAGTGGTAAAATTCTTGTTGGTGGTGTAGATGTTCGTGATTATGATATTAAATCATTAAGAGAAGAAGTTGCCATGGTTTTACAAAAAAATGTATTATTCTCTGGAACTATTGCTGAAAATTTAAGATGGGCGGATAAAGAAGCAGAACAAGAAGAATTGGAAAGAGTTTCTAAATTAGCTCAAGCCGATAGTTTTATTCAGGAATTTCCAGATAAATATGAAACAATGTTAGATCAAGGTGGGACTAATGTATCAGGTGGTCAAAAACAAAGAATTTGTATTGCTAGAGCTATTTTAAAGAAACCTAAAATTTTAATTTTAGATGATTCAACTAGTGCAGTTGATACAAAAACTGATGCATTAATTCGTAAAGCCTTTAGAGAAGAAATTCCTAATACAACTAAAATTATAATTGCTCAAAGAATATCTTCTATTGAAGATGCTGATAAAATAATAGTTTTAAATGATGGAAGAATTGATGGAATTGGAACGTCTGAAGAATTATTAAAAACAAATGTTATATACAAAGAAGTTTATGATTCACAAATGAAAGGAGGTAATAAAGATGAAAAATAAGAAACCAAATCAATTAAAAACAGTTAAAAGATTACTTAGTTATGTTACTAAAAATTATAAATTACAATTATTTGTTGTTTTAGTAAGTATTATAATAAGTGCTTTAGTTGGTGTTATTGGTGTTCAATTTATTAAATATTTAATAGATGACTTTATTACTCCTTTAATTGGTCATAAAAATCCTAATTATAATTCACTTTTAAATATTATAATTTTAATGGGATTTGTATATTTGGCCGGTATTATTTGTACTTATATTTATAATCGTTTAATGATAAATATTTCACAAGGTGTTTTAAATAGAGTTCGTAGTGAAATGTTTACACATATGCAAAAATTACCTATAGGATACTTTGATAGTCATCCACATGGTGAAATTATGAGTACATATACAAATGACGTTGATACATTAAGACAAATGTTAAGTCAAAGTATTCCACAAACATTTTCAGCTATTGTTACAATGACTGCTGTTTTAATTGCAATGATTGCTACTAACATATATTTAACATTAGTAGTTCTTGCTATGGTAGTTCTAATGATTTTTGTTTCTAAATATTTAGGTGGAAATAGTTCACGTTACTTTGTTAGCCAACAACAAGATATTGGTAAATTAAATGGTTATATTGAAGAAATGATGGAAGGGCAAAAAGTTGTTAAAGTATTTAATTATGAAGAAGAATCTAAAAAGAAATTTGATTTATTAAATGAACAACTTTGTGATAGTATGACAAAAGCTAATATGTATGCGAATATTTTAATGCCATGTATAATGAATATTGGTAATTTAGGTTATGTATTAGTTGCTGTTATAGATGGTATTTTATCTGTTAATGGTATTTTAACTATTGGTAGTATCGCTGCTTTCCTACAATACGTAAAAGCATTTACTAATCCACTTGGACAAGTTTCTCAACAAATGAATTCTATTGTAATGGCTTTAGCTGGTGCTGGAAGAATATTTGAACTAATAGATGAAGAAGTTGAAACTGATGAAGGTTATGTTACTTTAGTTAATGCAAAAATAGAAAAAGGAAAAATTGTTGAAAATGAAGAACGTACTGGTATTTGGGCTCGGAAACATCCACACAAAAATGGTAAAGTTACTTATACAAGATTATGTGGAGTAGTAGAATTTGAAAATGTTCAATTTGGATATGTTCCACATAAAAGAATTTTACATGATATTACTTTAACAGCTAAAGAAGGACAAAAAGTATCTTTTGTTGGAGCAACTGGTGCTGGTAAAACAACAATTACTAATTTAATTAATAGATTCTATGATATTCAAGATGGTAAAATTAGATATGATGGAATTAATATTGAAAAAATTAAGAAAGATGATTTAAGACGTTCTTTAGGAATGGTTTTACAAGATACTAGTTTATTCACTGGAACTATTAAAGATAATATAAGATATGGAAAGTTAGATGCAACTGATGAAGAAATAGTTGAAGCAGCTAAACTTTCTAATGCTGACCAATTTATTAAACATTTACCACATGGTTATGATACAGTAATAACTGGTAATGGTGAAGGTTTATCACAAGGACAAAGACAATTACTTTCTATTGCTCGTGCTGCTTTAAATAATCCACCAGTATTAATCTTAGATGAAGCTACATCAAGTATTGATACAAGAACTGAAAAAATTGTTCAAGAAGGTATGGACAAATTAATGAAGGGGCGCACAGTATTTGTTATTGCTCACCGTCTTTCAACGATAAAAAACTCTGATTTAATTATGGTACTAGATCATGGTCATATTATTGAAAGAGGTAACCATAAAGAATTAATTGCTAAAAAAGGTACTTATTATGGACTTTATACCGGGGCAATTGAAATAGATTAATAAAAAGACACTATTTAAAGATAGTGTTTTTTTGATAATAATATATCAAAAAGAATCAGTTGTACGATATTTTCGTACAATTGAAAATTTATTTTGTATTTGTAAAAAATACAAGTAAAAAAATCAGTTGGTTAGTAATACTAACCAATAAAAAAATTTTTGTTAATTTTGTTATAAAAATAATTATATATGTTATAGTGAAGTTGTATTTGTAAAAAAGAAAGGAGCTTGTGTATCTGAAAAATAAAATAAATACAATTACTAATCTTTTTGAAAATAGTGAAATCAGAAGTGTATGGATAATGAGAAAGAAGACTATTATTTCAGTGTTGTTGATGTTATTGGAGCTTTAACTGGAAGTAATATTCCAAGAAATTATTGGAGTGATTTAAAAAGAAAGTAAAAAAATGAAGGTAGCCAGTTGCACGAAAATATAGTGCAACTGAGAATGTATTCAAAAAAAGATGGTAAAAAATATTTAACAGATACGTTAGATACTAAAGGAATACTAAGACTTATTGAGTCTATTCCTAGTCCAAAAGTTGAACCTTTTAAACTTTGGCTTGCTAATTTAAAAAGTGAATGGAAAAGTTGTTAAAGAAGTAATATACATTTTTGATAAATAAATTCATTTGTATTTGATGTATTAATTATATTCCAATTTTATTATTATTGAAATAAAAAACAATTTTACTAGGAAATTTACTAGGAAACTTACTAGGAAAATCATATAAGTTGTAATATAAGAAATTTGACAATAACTGGAGGTGCATAATGTTAAGTACTGTTGAAGATTCAAGGACTGAATTTAAAATTAAATTAGTTGATGATTTGGAAGAAATTGTTATAGGATTTCTAAATAGTAAAGATGGTGGAAATATTTATATTGGTGTTGATGATAATGGAAAAGTTATTGGTTTAAAAAATAATATTGACTTACTAGAACGCCAAGTAAAAGATAGGATAATTTCTAACATTGAACCATCTGTTTTAGGACTTTTTGATATAGAAGTATTAGAGAAAAACAATAAAAAATATTTAAATATAATTGTTGCTAGAGGTTTGGAAAAGCCTTATCATTTAAAAGGTATGGGAATGACTACTGATAGTTGTTTTATTAGAGTTGGTAGTTCAAATCAAAAAATGGCAGAACATTTAATAAATAAATTATTTAGAGAAAGAACAAAAAATTCTTTAAAAAATATTATTTCTCCTAAGCAAGACCTTACTTTTACGGATTTGAAAATTTATTATAAAGAAAAATGATTTGATGTAGGAGATAATTTTGAATGTCAATTAGATTTTTTTACGGAGAATAACAAATATAACTATGTAGCATATCTTTTAGCTGATGAAAATAAAGTTTCAATTAAAGTTGCTAAATATGTTGGTAATGATGTAGATGAACTTATGGAAAACTATGAATTTGGTTATTGTTCCTTAATAAAGGCAACACATAGAGTTTTAGAAAAATTTATAACAGAAAATAAAATATTTGCTAAAATAACTTATCCTGAAAGAAAAGAACAGCCAATGTATGATTATAAAGCTGTTAGAGAGGTTATAATAAATGCAATAGTTCATAATGATTGGACAAATGAGTACCCTCCTAAATTTGAATTTTTTAGTGATAGATTAGAAGTATCTTCGTTTGGTGGTATACAAAACGAATTTACCGAAGAAGAATTTTTACAAGGTTATTCAGCCCCTAAAAATCCAGAGTTAATGAGAGTATTTAAAGACCTTGAATTGGTGGAACATTTAGGAACAGGAATTAGGAGAATATTAAAAAGATATGATAAGAGTATATATCATTTTTTTCCACATTTTATAAGAGTAAGTATTAAGTATAATCAAAATAAATTTTTATATAGTGATCAAAGTATTAAAAAAATAACTAATGTAAATTTAACAAAAGTACAAGAAGGAATAATTGGTTTAATTTTGGATAGGCCAAATATTACTCAAGATGAAATGGCTAATTTATTAGGAGTTACTTCAAGAACTATAAGAAATCATATTAAATATTTAGTTGATAATGATTATATTAAAAGAATTGGAGCTGATAAAAAAGGTAGATGGGAAGTAATCAATAAATAATTATTTGTATAAAAAAAGTACTTTATACATACTAAAAAAATTAACATCACTTTACAAAAATGTGAGTTTAAAATGTGTTGGAGCTAGGGATTTATATGAAAAAGAAACTAAAAAGTCAGCGCTTTCTAAAAACAACTTATTAGATTATAAATATTTAGATGATAATTTTCATAAATAAAATTAATTATATTAAAGGTGTATAATCTTTTTTGAATATTAAATTTACTAATGTAAATAAAATTTATTTATATTTGTTTTTTTCTTACTATTTTGTAATAAAAAATAACTATACTATAGTGTATAATTAAAGTGGGTGGTAATATGGCTAAAATATTATTAATTGAAGATGATGATGCAATAAGTATGGGGTTAGTTTATTATTTAAAACAAGAAGGTTTTGAAATGGTCACAGCTTCTCGCGGAATGGATGCTTTAAAATATATTAAAGATGTTTCTTTAGTACTATTAGATGTTAATTTACCTGATATAAATGGGTTTGATTTATTTAAGAAGATTAAAGATATAAAAGATGTTCCGGTAATATTTTTAACGGCTAATGATTTAGAAGTAAGCATTGTTATGGGACTTGATATGGGAGCTGATGATTATGTTACTAAACCATTTAAAGCTAAAGAACTTGTAAGTCGTATTAAAACAGTGTTAAGACGTTGTAGTAATCATGATAATAATAATTTAATAAAATTATTTGATCTTACCATAGATACTAACCGTGTTGTTGTTTTAAAAAATGGTGTTGATGTGATGCTTACTGCTTTAGAATACAAAATATTTTTAATATTTGTTTTAAATCCTAATGTTGTTTTTACAAGAGAAAAGATTCTTGCTAATGTTTGGGATGTTAATGAAGAGTATGTAAATGATAATGCTTTAACTGTTTATATTAAAAGAATAAGAGAAAAAATAGAAGATGATCCAGCTAATCCAAAAATTATTGTTACAGTAAGAGGAATAGGCTATAAGTTAGGTGATGAACATGTTAAAGAATAAGATTTTAAAAATATATATTTTAATAAGTTTAATAATTTTTATAAGTACATTATTCTTTAATAATTTATTATTAACTAGTTATGTATTAATTATGATTATTTTAGGATTAGTTGTTACTTGCTTAATTTATATTAAAATAAAAAAAGTCGATGATAATATAACAGAAATATTAGATGGTGATTATAGAGTAAATATTAAAAATTATGATGAAGGTTATATTAGTAATCTTAGAAATAATATATATAAAGTTACAATTAAATTGCGTGAACAAAATGAATTACTTATGAAAAATCAAAAATATATCGAAGAAGTATTAGAAGATATTTCACATCAAATAAAAACACCACTTACTAGTATGTATACAATAAATGATATTGTTATTAATGAAAAAGATGAAAAAATTAGAAGAGAATTTTTAATGCAAAATCGTAATCAAATTGAAAGAATTGAATGGCTAGTTACTAGTTTACTTAAAATATCTAGATTAGATAGTGGAACAGTAAAATTAAAATATAAAAAAGTTAAAACTAAAGAAATAATTAAAGAATCTTTAAGACCAATAAATGTTTTAATTGAACTTAAAAATATAAAGTTAGAATTAGATTTAGATGATAGTACTATTTATGTTGATTATCACTGGACTAGTGAAGCGTTATTAAATATTATTAAAAATGCTTGTGAGCACACACATTCAAAAATTATAATTAGTTCAAGTGATAATCCTATTTACACAGAGATTAAAATTACTGATGATGGAGAAGGTATTAGTAAAAAAGATTTAAAATATATTTTTAAACGTTTTTATAAAGGTGAACATAATAAAGATAGTATTGGGATTGGACTTAATATGGCAAATAAAATTATTACTATGGAAGGTGGAAATATTGAATGTGTTGTTGATAATGGAACAACATTTATAATTAAGTTATATAAACATAAATAACAAAATTGTTATTAAATTAGTCACTTTATTGTAATAATTAAAGTTTATAATTTTTGTTAGGAGGGAAAGTTATGGAGATTTTACGAGTTGAAAATTTATGTAAAAACTATGGTAAAGGTGATACTTTAGTAAAAGCCGTAGATAATGTTAGTTTTAGCGTAGAGCGAGGTGAATTTGTTGCAATCATTGGAAGCTCTGGAAGTGGTAAAAGTACATTACTACACATTTTAGGGGGAGTAGATCGTCCAACTAGTGGAAAAGTATTTGTTGATAATCAAGATGTTTATGAGTTAAATGAAACTAATTTAGCAATATTTAGACGTCGTCAAGTTGGTCTTATTTATCAATTTTATAATCTTATTCCAATTTTAAATGTTAAAGAAAATATAACATTACCAATATTATTAGATGGAAAGAAACCAGATTATAAATACTTAGATGAATTAATTGAAATTTTAGGTTTAGCAAAGCGTGTTAATCACTTGCCTAATCAACTTTCAGGTGGAGAACAACAAAGAGTAAGTATAGGTAGAGCATTAATGAATAGACCATCAATATTACTAGCTGATGAACCAACTGGAAACTTAGATAGTAAAAATGGTCAAGAAATTATGGAGTTATTAAAACTATCTAATAAAAAATATAAACAAACAATTATTATGATTACCCACGATCATAATTTAGCTTTAAACGCTGATCGCATTATTACAATTAAAGATGGAAAAATAATTTCTGATGAGAAAGTAAAATGAAAATATTAAATAGATTAACAATTGAACATTTAAAACATAATAAACATAGAACTGTTGTAACAATTATTGGTATTATTTTATCAACAGCTCTTATGGTGGGAATAGGTTTATTATTTTCTACACTTCGTGATAATGCGATTAAAACTACTAAGGAATATAGTGGTTCACATCATGTGTCTTTTGAAATGTCATATGATAAAATTGATGAATTAGAAAAACAAAGTAGTGTTAAAGAATTTAGTTATACATCAAAAGTTGGTTATGCTTTAGTTAATGATGAAGATATGTATGAATCATACTATCGAATTATTTCAGCTGATAATAATTATTTAGAAGGTATTAATTTATTTAAAGGAAGATTGCCTAAAAATGAAAATGAAATAATAGTTGAAAAAGATGCAAGTAGTAATTTAAAAATTAATGATACAGTTAAAATGGAAGTTGGTAAGAGAGTTGATTTAGAAGGAAATGATCTTAATGATACACCACTTCAAAATGAATATAAATGTGATGATGATGGAAATAATTGTGAATTAGTTACATATGAAAAATTAACTGATTTAAAAGAAAAAGAATATAAAGTTGTTGGTATATATACAAGAACTAATTATTCAAATACTCCAGGATTTCTTTTAATAACTAATAATGCTAAAACTAGTAATGTTACAGTTTATGTTGAATATAAAAATCCAAGTAAAGCTTATGATAATACTGATAAATTATTAGATTCTTTAGATTTAAAATTAAGTGATAAAGAAATAAAATATAATGATTCTTTATTAGGTTATTATGGAGTTAGTAAATATAGTAATATAACTGATTCTATGAGTAGTGTTATGGCTATTGTTTTAGGATTAATTTCTATTGCTTGTATTATTGTTATATATAATTCATTTGCTATTTCCGTAATGGAGAGAAAAAAACAATTTGGTTTATTCTCAAGTATTGGAACAACTAAGAAACAATTACGTTACACAGTTTTCTTTGAAGCAATAGTAGTAGGTACTATTGGTATCATTTTAGGAATAATAAGTGCTTATATTGGAATTGGATTATTACTTCTTTTTATAAATAGTTTATTACCTGATATTTTTGGAACTAATTTAGCTTTAGCTACTTATCCAATATTTATTATAATTCCAATTGTATTTATGATAATTACTATTTTAGTATCAGCATTTATCCCAGCTACAATGGCAAGTCGTGTAAGTCCAATTATGGCAATAAAACAAAGTGATGATATTAAAATAAAAGGAAAAAAATTAAGAACTCCATTCTATGTAAAATGGTTTAGTATTGAAGGTGAACTTGCTTATAAAAACATGAAACGTAATAAGAAAAAATATCGTATTACAATTATTTCATTATTTATAAGTATTGTATTATTTGTTGTATTTAGTGCATTAATGGAATATGGTTTTGGTGGAATAGATAAATATGCTGATTTAACAGATTACAATTATTCTATTACACTTTCTTATAATAAAGAAAACGAAAAAGATGCCAATGATATTGTAAAAAAAGTTTTAGATACTAAAACAGTTGAAGAATACTCTATAATTAATGATTTTTCACTTAATGCTTATGTAGCTAATAAAAATATACATAGTGATAAATTTAAAGAGTTTTTAAAAGAATATAATTTAGAACCGTATGGTGAACCAAATGTTTCATTTAAAGTATTAGATGATGAATCATATAATAAATATAAAAAAGAATTAGGACTAAAGGAAGATAAATATATTGTTTTAAATAATTATAGTACGTTTATATATAAAAATAACGAAAGAAAACAAGTTGAAGAAATTCCATTTAATAAATTAGAACAATTAAATATTGTTTATTATAGTCCAGAAAAAGAGTTTAAATTAGATAATATTTATTTTGCAGATAAAATGCCTTTTGGTATAGAACATGTTGATGCGATTAACATAGTTACAATAGTAGTTAATGAAAAGTTATACAATTCTATTGCTGAAGTTAGTTTAGATGAAATGGGTAGTACTTATTTTGAAATGGTTATGAAAGTTAAAGATGATTCTAAAATAGATGAATTATTTGATGAAAAAAATGATAGTAACATTTTATCAGAAAAAGTACGTACATATACATTAAATATTGAAAAAGCTATGCAAATGACTTTAAATTTAGTTTTAGTTGTTAAAGTATTATTTTATGGATTTATAAGTTTAGTTACATTAATTGGAGTTACTAGTGTTATAAATACGATTAATACTAGTATGGCTTTACGAAGAAGAGAATTTGCTGTACTTAGAAGTATTGGTTTAACTCCTCGTGGATTTAATCGCATGCTTGTCTTTGAATGTCTATTATTTGGAATTAAATCTTTACTTTACGCTTTACCAGTAAGTATTGGATTAATATTCTTAATTCATAAATCAGTAACTAATTTGGTAACATTTAATAATGTACTTATTCCATATAAAAGTATTCTAATTGTAATTGTTGGAGTATTTGCTATTACTGGTTTATGTATGTGGTATGCAACAAGTAAAATAAAGAAAGAAAATATTTTAGAAACAATTAGAAATGAAAATATTTAAAGAGCTTTGGCTCTTTTTTCGTGATATAATTATATTGATTAGAAAAGAGGTATAACATGAAATTAATTTCTATACCTAAAAATAAATATGAAGAATACCGATTAAATGCTATATTTGATTGTTATAAATGGGATCCACAATTTTTAGATAATAATACTTTAGCTAAGTATGTACTTGTTTTAAAAGAATCTGAGTATAAGAAGTTAGCAACTTTAACAGAACAATTAGATGTTGAAACAATAAAAGCAGAAGAATTTTTGAATCAAAATTTAAAATTATCTAAGAAACTTGCGATACCAAAGAAAATATATAATGAACTAAAAAAAATGAAAAACTATGATAGTAAAAAACATATTCGTTTAATGCGTTATGATTTTCACCCAACAATAGATCAGGGGTGGATGATAAGTGAAGTTAATAGTGATGTACCTGGTGGCTTTGCGGAAGCTTCTTTATTGCCACTTCTTGCAATTAAAACATTAAATTTAAATAATAATTATTATAGTATTAATTTTGGTGAAATTTTAGCTAATTCTATTTCAAAAAAGGTTAAAAAAAATGGAACAATAATGTTTGTTCATTGTACATCTTATAGTGATGATAGACAAGTAATGCAATATATTGGTGATTTAATGGAAAGTTATGGTTTTAAATCAATTTATGGAGCTTGTAATCATTTAAAGTTTATAAATAAAGAAGCATTTAGTATTTTAGATGGATATGAAGGGAAAGTTGATGGTATTTTTAGATTTACACCACTTGAATGGTTAAAAGATGTAAAACCAAAAACTTGGAGTGGTTATTTTGATACTATAACACCTTCATGTAATCATCCAATCGCAATTTTTGCTCAAACAAAACGATTTCCTTTAATTTGGGATATTTTAGAAAATAATAATATTTGTTTAGATAATTGGAAAAAATTATTACCAGAAACTGTTGAAGTAAAAAAAGCAAAAGGAAAAGATGGATATATTTATAAACCTGAATGTGGACGAGGAGGTGAAAAGATTTCTATAAAAGAAGCTTGTGATGATGATGAATATAATGATATTTTAAAAGATATAAAGAAACATCCTAAAAATTATTTAGCACAAAAAAAATTTAATAGTAAACCATTAAAAAGTTCTGATGGAAAATATTTTCATATTTGTTTAGGTTCTTATACAGTTGATGGTAAACATGCTGGTTTTTATGCAAGAATAAGTGAGAAACCGCGAATTGATTCAAACGCTGCTGATATACCAGTTATAATTGAAAGGAATAAGTAATATGAAAGCTAAAGATATTTATAAAATATGGTATGAAAAAGGGGGGATTTGGAAAGGATGGATTAGGCCAGTACCTTTTATTGGGATAGATATACCAAAAACTAATTTAGAAATAATAGATTATAGTATTCCTAAAATAAATTATTTAAATAAATTGTTTAGTGATACTGCAATTATTATTGATGATTTTGGTGTTGATAGTATTAAAGAAGGACTTGCTTTAGCAAAACTTGGCTTTATTCCTATTCCAATCTTTAATGGTACTAATCCTAATTTAAATAGTAAATCTACAACTAATAATAGTATTATAGAACCACTATTAGTTTGGGGAGCACTACAATTAAAAAATATAAAATTAGAAAAAGGTAACCCACCAGTTTTTCTTTTAGATAGTAATCGTTTAAATAGATATAAAATTAGTAGAGGAATATTTGATAATAGTTGGGATGTCTATTCACAAGATTTACCAACTCATGATTATTTAAAAAATAATAATATAACTAAAATTATAATAAGAAGTAATAAGATAAATAAAGATTTAAGTAAAATATTATATAAATATCAAAAAAATAATATTGATATATTATTTACAAACGGGTATGAAGAACCTAAAAAAATAAGAATTAAGAAAAATAATAGGAAGTGAAATTGTGATAAAATTTTCAGGAAAAATTGTTCAATTTGGATTTGGAGCTGTTGGTAAAAGTTTTTTTGAAAAAATAAAAAAAGAAATAAAATATAATGAAAATAATTATATAGTTATAACAATGGATAAATCAGAATTTGAAGCATATGTAAATATGGGTGGAATAATAACTAATTTTTATGTAAAAGAAATTAATAAAGATAATTTTAAAGAAATATTTGGTTCATTATTAAGTGATGGTGATTTATTAATTGATTTTGCTGATACAGTTGGTACAAGAGATATATGTTCTTGGTGTTGTGAAAATAATATTATGTATTTAAATACTGGGGAAGCGGATTGGCCAGATAATTGGTATAGTATTTTTAATGAAAACATTTTAAAAAATGAAATAAAAGAAAAATATAAAAATGATGATAAATATAATAAATATCCGATTGTATTACAACATGGAAATAATCCGGGATTAGTATCTCATTTTGTTAAATTAGCTATAGAATATATTGTAACAAAACAATTTAAAAAAGATAAAAAATTAAAACAATTATTAAAAGAACATAAGTTTAATGAAATTGCTAGAGAATTAGGAATAAGAATGATTCATGTAAATGATATTGACTTACAAAAAATTAAAGAAGAATTTATGGCAGATAAATTAGTTAATACTTGGTGTGTTGATTCTTTTTTCTTTGAATTACTAAGTGAAGCAACAGAAAATATTGGTACTCATGAAATTATTGATAATGATGAAAAAATAAAAAAATTAGATATAGATAGAGGCTTTTTAGAATATAAAGAATTGGCTGCTAATTTAAAATGTAAAACATTTTATCCTAATGGTTACTTTGAAGGCTTTTTAGTTCCTCATGAAGAAACTATTACGATTGCCAAAAGTTTAGAAGTTAAAGATAATAATAAAGTAATATATCGTCCGACAGTAATGTTTATTTATTCTCCATGTGATTTGGCAAAATCTTATTTAGAAAAATCAAAAATAAATAATAATAGAAAAGATTATGAAGTTATTGATAATCAAACAATTGTTAGAGGGCATACTTATCCTAATAATATTGAAATAGTTTATCAAGAAAAAATTAAAGAAGGAACTGAATATGTTGGAGTACTAGTTATGGGTGATAAATTTAATCCAGTTTGGGTAGGAAATAGGGTAGAATTGAATTTTTTGTATAAGCATAAAAAAGGTTCATTTTGGCAGTCACCAACAATTACACCAGTTGCAATGTCAGCACTTGCAGCAGTTTGTTGGATGATAAAAAATAAAGATAAAGGAGGAATATATTTTCCTGATGATATATATGATTATAAATATATTATAAAAAAGGCTGAAAAATATATTTCAAAAACAATTTATAAAACGTTTGATAAAAAGGAAATAAATAATATTTTAGGTGTTTTTTCATATCAATCAAAAGAAATTATTGTAAAATAAAAGAATAATTCGAAAAATGAATTATTCTTTTTTAGTGGCCTCCGCCTCCGCCACCACCGCCGCGACCTCCCCCACCATAATATGAACCACTAGAACTAAAACTTCTAGACATCCTTGAGGCATGATGTGTTGAACGTCCAAATGAATGATTATTAATTCTAAAATTTCTAGAACGATAATATTCATTATTCAACATAGCACTATCTGTTTTATTAGGACAATTGACTTCAATCGCTTTAATAACTTTTTCTGATATACCAAATGCAGTCGCATAAACTAAATATTTTTCCCATAGTGGTAATTCAATAACACTTTTTTCTTTCATTAATGTACCATCATTTAAAAATTTATAAAGACCTAACCACTTTATATATTCATCTTCACCATTTTGTGTAAGAAGTATATATTCATTTGATTTTTTCTTCAAATATATAGAACTTATAATTAGTGTAAATCCTACAATAAAGAAAGAACCAAAAGCTAAATCAAGTCTAGTACTATATATTATTAAATTACAAACAATTATTAAAATTAATGCAGTAATAAAATAAGTTTTAGCTAATTTATTAGTTTTATTTTTAACTTCTAAATAATCAGCTTTTTGAAAATAAGAGTTAGATACACCAATATTTACAATTGAATTTTCCACAGAAGTTACAAATGTATCAGTATTATCATAATCTTTATTAATTTTATTTTGAAATTCTTTCAAAGTAATACTATTATTATTTGAATATTTAACAATTAAATTAAAATAATTTTTTTCATTTATAGATAAATCTTCTAATTTTTTTTCGTTAGTATTATAGTTATCAACTTCATTTAGTGTAAAGTTTTTGAATAAAGAATCATTAATAATTGTGTTTATATCATTTCTTAATTCGTTATTTATAAATCCATTTAAATCATTATTAATAATATCACTTGTAATATTATTAAACATAAAATCTGAGGTAAAATCATTATAAAGTATTTTAATTAAGATATTATTAGGCTTCCAATCTTTAGTATTGTCAATTCGTTTTAATTCAATGTAACCTTTTCTAACTAAATTTAACATTATAGAAGCATAAATATCTCCCATATCAATTTTGTGTTTCTTTTTAGAAAATAGTAATTTAGATGCAAAGTAAGGATCGATATCACTTGGTATTTCTCTAAAATAATCAAACTGTGTTGATGGTTTATAGAATATATATTTTTTCTTAATTCGTTTATCTCGAGTAATTACAAAAGTTCCTATTAAAATAGAACAAATAATAGATATAATTAAAATAGCTGTTTTAGTATTTCTAGCTTCTATTGGCATATTATCATATTTCTTTATATTTTCTAAAACTTCATCTAAATAATTATCATCATAATAATAGTTATAAGGGGCATAATCAGTAAAAATGTGTTTGTCATCATTGTATGAAAGAAGTGAAAATTCTAAATATTCATTATATTTTTTAAATTTTAAATCATCTTTATCTAAATTAATTGAAAATGTATAATATCCAGGATTTTTATTGGATGATTCCGTAAATTTAAAACTATTAGAATTAGTTCCATAAGTATGGGCTAGATAATTACCTTTACTAGGCATATCTTTATTTGGAATTAATATTTTTCCTTTAAAAGAATTTAAGTGTTTAATAGTATCTTCTGAATACATGGATATATATAATTCAGAAACATCACCATATCTAAGGGCTGCATTATTCATTTCATATTGTATTTCAAAGGTAACTTGTTCTCTATATAATCCATCAACGTAGAAGAAAACACATTCATAATTTGCTAAATCTTCATCGTATGGTCCTTTACTGTGATACCATTTGCCAGGCCCATAAATAGAGCTTGTATAATCATAATCTTCCCAATATAATTTTGGACTTTCAGTATACACAGTTTGACTACCATCTTTGTTTATTTGTTTTACATAGTTTACTTTGTAGTCAACTTTTAATCCATCAACATAATCTTCTGGTAGATCTCTCCAAAGTTCCCAAAATAAATTATCTTTAGATGCTGCATGAATATCATATGTTAAAGTTTCAGTAATAATTAATTTACCACTCTCATTAGGTTCATCAATTAAAACAGCTTGATAATCAACATCGGTTATTCTTGCATAATCATTAAAACCAGTGCTTTCTTCATTGTTCAGAAAAGTTTCTATAAAATCTCCAGCAATAGGCATTACTATATAGGCAAAAACTATTAACCAAATAAATATTTTTGTATTCCTAGACATATAAACACATCCTTATCTATTAATATTATACATTAAAAAGTTTTAATTTGTTAGAAAAAATTAATAATATTTTTTCGACTATGATATAATTTAATTAAATTTAAAGTTGGTGATATTATGTTAAATAAAAATGATTTATTATTAATTGATAAAGAAATTCATAAATGTAATTTGTGTAGTGAAATGGTTGAAAAGTTTCCTAACAGTAAAACTGTATCCATAGGAAATAATAATAGTATTGTTATATTAGGAGAAGCTCCAGCTAATAATGGTTGGCGTAAAAGTGGTGTTGCTTGGTATGATATAAATCATAAGTTATTACCATCTGGAGTTGTACTTCAAAAATTATTAAAAGAAATTGATTTAACTATTGAAGATACGTGCTTTTTAGAAGCTATTAAATGTTATCCAAAGAATAGAAAATATTTAAAAGAATGTAGTAAAAATTGTCGTAAATATTTATTAAAACAATTAGATGTAATTAAACCAAAGTTAATATTATCACTTGGAGATTATGCAACCAAAGCAATTTTAGATATTAAATATAAAAAGTTTAGTGATGTTGTAGGAAAAGAATTTATAGTAGGAGATTATAAAGTTATACCAATATATCATCCTAGTCCTATATCACCACTGAGTTATAATGGTAATATTGAAATATTTAAGAAGTTAAAAATATGTGTAGAAAAATAAATATAAAAAATCATTTATTTATAGTATAATAGTTTTAGTAACGAGGTGAAAAAATGTTAAATAATAAATTAGGAATTACTAATGAAATTGAACTTGCAAAAGAAGAAGAGCGTATTACAAAACTTAAAGCATTAGAATTATTTGATAATAATAAAATTAATGATTTTGAAATTGGGACTTTTAATGGGCTTTCTCAAATCCATGAATATTTATTTTCTGATATATATGAATTTGCAGGAAAGATTCGTAAAGAAAATATTGCAAAAAATAATTTTAGATTTGCATCTGTGATGTATTTAGAAGATGTCTTAAAGAAAATAGATTCTATGCCTCAAAATAATTTTGATGAGATAATAAAAAAATATGTTGAAATGAATATAGCTCATCCATTTAGAGAAGGTAATGGAAGAAGTACTAGGATTTGGCTTGATATGATTTTAAAAAAATCGTTAAATAAAGTTATTGATTGGAGAAATGTAAATAAAGAAGAATATTTGCTTGCTATGGAAAGAAGTCCAGTAAAAGATACAGAAATTATGTTATTATTAAAGTCAGCTTTAACTGATAAAATAAATGATAGAGACGTTTATATGAAAGGTATTGACATAAGTTATCAATACGAAGGATATTATACATATTCTTTGGAAGAATTAGCCAATAAATAATTACTGTATAATTATATTATTGAATATCAATAAAAGATATGATATAATACGATAAATTTTATGAAACGAAGGAAGGAATATTAGTATAATTTACTATCTTAGTGATGTTTCCGGTTGGTGAAAGGAAATGATAGGGTTATATGAACGCACCTTCTAGTTTTATCGTATATCTGCGTTAAAGGTTTAAGTGCATAGATTTCTATGAATTAAGGTGGTACCACGGATTTTTATTCGTCCTTATTTTATAGAAATTTTTTTGTTAGGAGGATTTATGAAAGAATATATAAAAACAGAAATTTTAAAATTAATAGAAGTTGATGAAGAAAAAATTAAAATTGAAATTCCAATAAAATATGAATTAGGAGATTATAGTATTCAATGTTCTAATTTAAGAAATGATCAATATAACAATCCTATTGAAATTGCTAATTTAATAAAAGAAAAATTTAATGATAAAGAAAAATATTTTAAAACCATAAAGGTAATTGGACCATATGTTAATTTTTATTTGGATAATGAAAAATTTTCAAAAAATGTTATCTTAGAAATAGAAAATAATAAAAATTATGGTTCATTAGATCAAGGAAATAATGAATCATTGTTAATAGAACATACTTCAATTAATCCAAATGCAGAGCCTCATATTGGAAGATGTAGAAATAGTTTAATTGGGGATTTTATGGGTAATTTATACTCTTTTACGGGGTATAAAGTTGAAAGAAATTATTTTATAAATGATGTTGGTAAAAAAATTGCTTTACTAGTTATTGGAATAGAAATGTATGGCTTAAAAGATAATTCATTCGCATCTATTTTAGATGTATATGTAAAAATAAGTAATTTAGCTAAAGAAGATGAAAAAATTGATCAAAAAGCATTTGATTATTTAAAAGAAGTTGAAACTGGTAATAAAGATATGATTAATAAATTTAAAGCTGTTACAGATAAATGTGTTAATGGTCAACTTAAAATATTTGATTATTTAAATATACATTTTGATGTATTTACACATGAATCAGATTATATTTATAACGATTCTATGAATAATATAATTACTGCTTTAGAAAAAACAGGCAAATTACACCAAGATGAATTAGGAAGAAAATATGTTGATTTAACGGGTTACAATATTCCAACTAAAGAGCCAGTTATTGTTCTAACTCGTTCTAACGGTACATCGTTATATCCACTACGTGATATTGCTTATACAATTGAAAAAATAAAGAAAAATGAAAAAAATAATTTTATTGTTTTAGGTGAAGATCAAGAAGTATACATGAAACAAATAAGTGCGGTTTTAGATATATTAGGGTATAAAGCACCTTCTTTAATCAGCTACTCTTATGTTTTATTAAATGGTGGAAAGATGTCAACATCTGGTGGAACAGTTGTTTTAATAACTGATTTTATTAAAGCTGTAAAAGAAACCTTATTAGATGAATTTAACCAAAGAAATTCACAAATAAGTGAAGATAAATTAAATATTTTAATTAATGCGTGTATAAAATTTAGTATGTTGAATGTGTCTAAAAAGAAAATAGTAAATTTTAATTTAGAAAGTGCAACAAGTTTTACCGGAGAATCAGGAATTTATATTTTATATAGTATTGCTAGAATGAAATCAATTCTTAGAAATAATGATATCACAACTAAAGATATAAAATTTATAAATGATATTGAAAATAGAATAATTAAAGAATTAGCTATATATCCTGAAGTTATTGATAGTTTATTAATTAATAATGAACCAAGTCATTTAACAAAATATATTTTTAATTTAACTAAGTTATTTTCTAAATTTTATGAACAAGTAAATATTAATAATGAAGAAAATGAAATTTTAAAATCTTCAAGAATTAGATTGTTAAAATGTATTATTAAAGTATTAGAAAATTCATTAAATATACTTGGGATAGAATCAATTAATCAATTATAAATACTGTACATAAAAAATATTATTTGATATTATAATTAATCGTGGAGGGTGAATTATTATGAAACTTATAGTAAATAAAAAATTATTAAAAAAAATATGTTGTTTAACAACACTTAGCACTTTGTCTTTAACCATAACTGGATGTGATGATAAAGAGATTGGAACAAATAGTGATATTTCATATGATGTTATTGATACATATAATGATGAATTGGAAAATGGAATTACACAAGAAATAGATGTTCCAAATGAAAATTTTAAATTAATAGTTGATTATAAATGTCAATTACAAGAAAACCAAAAATGGACTATTACGGATGATAAAAATATTAATATGGAAATTAAAACAAGTGGTGTTACTAATGAAAAAGTGTATATCGATAATATACATACAGATACAACAATATGTTCTTATTATTCTAGTGTAAATGGTATTTTACAAGATAGTATGGATGATAGAATACATAATTCATTAATGGAAGGTTTTTCAATATCTGATTCTAATTCATATGTTGGAATAAATCATATAGAAGGGCAAAATGAAACGTTTATTAAAGGTAGTGTATATGGTTTTAGTACTTATATTAGTGGAACAGTTGATGAAGAAAGATTTTTAGAATCAGACTATTTAGAACAAGGTGTGTATGCGAATAAAATATCAAGTGTTATTGATTTAATTATTGATAATGGTGATGAAAAAACATTTGTTAGTGTTCCATCAGAAGTACAAGTAAGTGTATGGCCATATGTTAAATTTAATGATTCTGAACTTAATGGTTCTAATGATATATATTATAAATATTATTATTTAGATGATGATAATGAGATGACATATGAAGAATTATCAAAAGAAGAATATTCTAAACATGTAAAAAAATTAACTAAAAAGAAGTGAAGGATAATTTTCACTTTTTTAATTTTAATAAGATAATAATTTGCAATTATATTCATCTAATAATTCATTCACTTTTATAGTATCACATATTTTTTCTACAAAACAAAAACGAATGATTAAATCATATAAATTATTTTTAGGTAAAGAATATGAGGCACTATTTAATAAATTTTCTAATTCTTTTTCACTTAATTCTAATGATAAAGCTAATAATATAATAGTATCTTTACTTGGGTGATAGTTATTATCACTTCTTATTTTAGAAAATAGTCTTCTATCAATATGAACTTTATTATAGACATCACTATCTTTTAAATTTCTCTCATCAATATATTTAAATAGTAAATCTTTAAAATAATATTTTGTTATTGTATCATTAATATAATCTTTTATTTTATTATTTTTTATTTTACTAACCACTACATCATAATTACAAAAATTAGTATTGTCTTAATTATCTTTAATAAATGTTTTTAACTTTTCATTTATAAAATGTCCTTTTCCATGAGACCAAATATTTAATTTTATATAATATAATTATATCAGAAAGAAGGAGATATAATGAAGGAAAATTTAAAAAAAATTAAAGAAAATAGTGTTTTGACATTAGCAAGTTGGTGGGGATTACGATTTCCTGGTGAAGCAAAAATAATTATCACAAAAGATAAAAAAATTAATAAGTATAAAAGATATTATAAACACACATTTTTTATAGACAAAAATAACATTCCTCTAGAATCATTAAATGAAGAATGTGTTATAAAGGATAGAGATTATAAAAAATTATGAAATTTATAAAAAAGGAAATTTTAATGAAAAAATATGAATTTTCTTTAATTCTTGATGCAAGTTTTAAAATATTTGGAGTATATGAAGGTAAAATTTTTAAATATCATAATTGTTATGATGTAAAAACACGAGAAGATTTATATATAAAAACATATGAATTTATAGAAGGCATTATAAATAATAATAAATATTAGGAAGGTTAATTAAATTAAAACACTCTTTTTTGTGTTATAATAATAAGTGTTTAAACAAAAAAATAAAAATTAATTTAAAATAATAATAGAAAGGAGATAACAGTGTGAATAAAAAAGAAATTGATAATGACTTATTAATATATAGAGATAAAGATGGTAATGTAATTGTAGATGCTATATATAAAGATGAAACTTTATGGCTAACACAAAAAGGAATGTCAAAAGTTTTTGATGTTAGAGTTCCTGCAATATCTAAGCATTTAAAAAATATATTTGAAGAACAAGAATTAAATAAAGATACAGTTGTTTCCAAAATGGAAATAACTGCGAATGATGGAAAAAATTATAATACAGAAATTTATAATTTAGATGCTATTATTGCTGTTGGATATTGTGTTAAT
>CALVZI010000085.1 GCA_944372485.1 uncultured Bacilli bacterium | reverse complement strand
ACAGAAAGTTTAAATATATAACTAAAACATCATATAAATATTAAAAATAGTTAATAAATTTTAAAAATCGTTATATAACGATATCTTTATTGTACTATTTTTAGTCACAATGTATTGACTTTTTTCACTTTTTGTCATTTTTTCTTTTACTTTTATAGAAATTTATAGTATAATTAGATAGTAGATTGTAGGTGACGGCATGAAAAATATTTATACTAGTATTGATATAGGTTCTGATACGATAAAGGTTGTTACATGTGAACTATATCATAATAAGTTGAATTTACTTGCCGCTTCATCTGTTAAATCAAAGGGAATTAAAAAGGGGTTAATAATTGATGCTGAGTTAGCTAGTGAAGTAATAAGAAAAGCTTTAGATGAAATTGAAGCAATGCTTGGAATTACAATAAATAAAGTTGTTGTTTCAGTACCAAGCTATTTTGCAAACTATTCTAAAGTAAGTGCAAGTATTTCACTTCCACCAACTGATGAAGAGTATGTAATTAGTGGTGATGAAGTAACTGAAGTTTTACAAAAGGCAGTTTTAGCTAATTTAAAGAAGAATCAAGAATTAGTTACAGTTATGCCACTTGATTTTAGTATTGATGGTAAAAAAGTAAAAGATCCTAAAGGATTACGTGGTAATACTTTAGAAACACGTGGAATTATGATTACTACACCATCTAAAAATATTTATTCAGTTGTTGGTTTACTAGAAAACATGGGTATTGAAGTTGTTGATATTTCAACAAATAGTATTGGTGACATTTATACATTTAAAAATAAACATATTGATGAGACTAATGGAGCAATTGTTAATATTGGAGCTGAAACAACTACTGTATCAATTTATAAACGTGGTATTTTAGTTGCAAGTAATATTTTACAAATAGGTGGTAAAAATATTGATAATGATATTGCTTATATGTATAAATTAAGTATGTCACAAGCCGAAAAAGTAAAAACAGATTTTGCTTTAGCTCATAAAGCTCATGCAAATTCAGGAGAATTAATGGAAGTTGAAACTGAGTATCATGATTTAATTAAAATAAATCAATACGAAGTTTCAGAAATTGTTATGTCAAGACTCGAAGAAATCTTGACATTAGCTAAAAAAGAGATTAATATATTAAATAGTCAATCAGTTGATTATGTGATTATTACGGGGGGTACAACTAATATCTTACATTTCCGTTATATCGTCGATGAAATATTTCACGGCAAAGCTACTATTGGAAATATTAAGTTGGTAGGAATTCGTAATAATAAATATTCATCAGCTGTCGGTAACATTGTATATTTTATTGGAAAACTAAAATTAAAAGATAAAAATTATTCAATGGTAAGTAATCGTGATGCAGCTGATTTAGCATCTGGGAAGAAAAATAGTATTAATATTTCAAATGATACGATGCTAGGTAAAATATTTGGATATTTTTTCAGTGAATAATAGGAGGATATAACTTTATGTATGGATTAGAAATGGATCAAATTGCAAAAATAAAAGTAATAGGTGTTGGTGGCGGTGGTAATAACGCTGTAAATAGAATGATAGAATCAGGAGTAAAGGGTGTTGACTTTATTGTAGCTAACACTGATTTACAAGTTTTAAATACTTCAAAGGCTGAGATTAAAATACAAATTGGTAAAGAACTTACTGGTGGTCGTGGTGCTGGTTCTAAACCACTTATCGGTAAAGAGGCGGCTGAAGAATCTCGTGATGAAATTAAGAAATCTTTAGAAGGTGCCGATATGGTATTTGTTACTTGTGGAATGGGTGGAGGAACTGGTACTGGTGCTGCTCCAGTTGTTGCTGGTATTGCTCAAGAACTAGGGGCTCTTACAGTTGGCATTGTTACTAAACCATTCTCATTTGAAGGTAAAAAAAGAATGGATCAAGCTATGGCTGGACTTGAAGAATTAAAGAAAAATGTTGATACTTTAATTGTTATTCCAAATGACCGTTTACGTGAAATCATTGATAAGTCTACACCATTATTAGATTCATTTAAAGAAGTTGATAATGTTTTACGTCGTGGTGTTCAATCTATTTCTGATTTAATTGCAGTAGCTGGATTAATTAACCTAGATTTTGCTGATGTTAAAGCAGTAATGGAAAAACGTGGTAATGCGTTAATTGGTATTGGTATGGGAACTGGTGATAATCGTGCTGCTGAAGCAGCTGAAGCTGCAGTATCAAGTCCACTTCTTGAAACAAGTATTAGTGGGGCAACTGATGCCATCATCAATGTTACTGGTGGTTCTAATTTAACTTTATTTGAAGTTGAAGAATCAGCTGAAGTAATTAGAGCTAGTGCTAATACTGATATTAATACTATTTTTGGGGCAGTTATTAATGAAAATTTAAATGATGAAATCATTGTTACTGTTATTGCAACAGGTTTTGAAGATGAAACTGAACCTATTTATCATTCTTATTCAAATTCACAAGATACTGCAAAAAATGATTCTCAAGATGGTGGTTCAAATAAAGAATTAGATATTCCATCATTCTTACGTAAAAGAGGATTTTAAGAATAAAGATAAAAATTAAATAGGCTTAAGGCCTATTTTTGTTTAGGAGATGAATTTATGAAAGTTGCTATTATTTATGAAAGTATAACAGGAAATACTAAATTACTTGCTGATACTATTGAAAAAAGATTTACAAAAGATGAAATTGCATATTGTGGAGATACTAGAAAATTTGATTTTAATATAGATGCCGATTTATATTTTATTGGTTCTTGGACTAACCGTGGTGATATGACATTAAATGTTAAAAATGTATTACGTAGAATTACTAATAAAAATATTGCTTTATTTGGTACTTGTGGATATGGTGGAAGTATTGATTATTTTAAAACTTTGGAAAGTCGTTTTAAAAGTAGTATGGATGAAACTAATAAATATTTAGGTTGCTTTATATGTCAAGGAAAAATGCCACTAAGTGTTAAGAATAGATATATAGATATGATTAAAGATAATCCATTAGATAAAAACTTAGAAGTTAGTTTAAAAAATTATGAAGAAGCAGTTACTCATCCAGATATGAATGATTTAGAAAATTTAAAAAAATTTGTTAGTGATGTAAAAAATAATATTTGATTAATATTATTTTTTATGTTATTATTTTTAGGTAGAAAGCAGTGATTTTATGTTAAAACCAAGTTTAAAAGATGCAAGAGTACGTACTAGAAAAGAAGTATTAGTTAAAACTAATGATTATATAATAGATAATAATTTAAAAGAGTTAGGTAAAAATAAAACTTATTATGTAAAAACATATGGTTGTCAAATGAATGAACATGATAGTGAAAATATTAAAGCTATTTTAGAAGATATGGGATTTACTGAAAGTATTAATATGGAGAATGCTGATGTTATTTTACTTAATACTTGTGCTATAAGAGAGAATGCTCATAATAAGGTATTTGGTATGGTTGGACGTGTTAAAACGTTAAAAGAGACTGTTAATCCTAATATTATTTTAGGTATTTGCGGTTGTATGGCTCAAGAAGAAGTAGTTGTTGATGAAATATTAACTAAATATCGTCATGTTGATTTAGTATTTGGTACTCATAATATTCATAGATTACCTAAACTTTTAAGTGAAATAATAAATAAACATAATAAACAAATTGAAGTTTATAGTATTGAAGGGGATGTTATTGAAAATATTCCAGTAAAAAGAGATAGTAAATATAAAGCTTGGGTTAATATTATGTTTGGTTGTGATAAGTTTTGTACTTATTGTATAGTTCCTTATACTAGAGGAAAACAACGTAGTCGAACTCCAGAATTTATAATTAATGAAGTAAAAGATTTAGTACGTGATGGTTATAAAGAAGTTACACTTTTAGGTCAAAACGTAAATGCTTATGGAAAAGATTTAAATATTAATTATAATATGGAAAACTTACTTGAAGATGTTGCTAAAACAGGAATTGAGCGAGTAAGATTTGTAACTAGTCATCCATGGGATTTTACTGATACTATGATTGAAGTAATTGCTAAATATCCTAATATTATGCCATATATTCATTTACCACTTCAAAGTGGAAGTAGTAAAATATTAAAATTAATGGGACGTCGTTATACTAAAGAAGAATATTTAACTTTATTTAATAAATTAAAGAAAGCTTTACCATATTCATCTATTACAACTGATATTATTGTAGGATTTCCTGGTGAAACAGAAGAAGATTTTAATGAAACTTTAGAAGTAGTTAACGAATGTAAATTTGATTCTGCATTTACTTTTATCTTCTCTCCACGTGTTGGTACTCCAGCTAGTCGTATGGAAGATAATACTTCTCTTGAAGAAAAAAATGAACGTTTACAACGTCTTAATAAATTAGTAAATAAATATTCTAAAGAAGCAAATGATCAATATTTAGGGAAAGTTGTTAAAGTATTAATTGAAGGTGTTAGTGAAAAAGATGATAATCACTTAATGGGATATACTGATACAATGAAATTAGTTAACGTAAAAGCTCCAAAAGAATATATTGGAAAAATAATTGATGTTAAAATTACGGATGTAAAAACTTGGAGTATGGATGGAGAAATAAGTGAATAAGAAGGGAAAAGTTGTACTAA
>CALVZI010000084.1 GCA_944372485.1 uncultured Bacilli bacterium | reverse complement strand
AAATACGCTGTATTGGAGCAACAACAACAGATGAATATAAAAAGTTTATCGAACAAGATAGTGCCTTAGAGAGGCGTTTCCAACGTTTATACGTGGGTGTTCCTAATTTAGAAACAGTAAAACAAATATTACTTAAATTAAAACCAATATATGAGCAATATCACTTAGTTAAAATATCTGATGAAATAATTGATTTAATTATTAATTTAGGTGAAAAATACATTTTTAATCGTAATAATCCTGATAAATCAATTGATATTCTAGATGAAGTATGTGCTAAAGCTAGTTTAAAAGAAAATAAAAATTTAAAAAACTATAAAAAGTTAAATAAAGAATTAAAACAAATCATTAAAGAAAAAAAGAATGCAATTATGAATGATGAATTTGCTAAAGCATTCAAATATAAAGAAAAAGAAAATAATTTAATGAATAAAGTAAATAAATTAGAACTTGAATTTTATACTAAAGAATCTATTAAAGAAGTAACTAAAGAAGATGTTGCAACCACAATTAATCAAAAAATAAAGATTCCTGTTTATGAATTATTAAATAATAAAAAAGAAATAATAAATAATATGGAAACAGAAATTAATGATAAAATTATTGGTCAAGCAAAAGCAAAAAAAGAAATAATTAATGTTTTAAGAAGAATTAAATTAGGTTTTAAAGATGAACGTTGTTACTCATTTTTATTCTGTGGCCCAAGTGGAGTAGGTAAAACAGAATTATCTAAAATATTTGGGAAATTATTAGTTGGTAAAGATAATATTATAAAATTAGATATGAGTGAATTTAGTGAAGCACATAGCATTAGTAAGTTTGTTGGAGCTCCTCCAGGTTATGTTGGATATCAAGATAATAATCATATTTTTGATATTGTACGTAATAATCCACATTCAGTTTTAATTTTAGATGAAATAGAAAAAGCTAATTCTAGTATAATTAATTTACTATTTCAAATACTTGAGGATGGGGTTGTTAAAGATTCTAATGGAAATGAAATTAATTTTAAACATACGACTATTATTATGACATCAAATATTGGTTTTAACGAACATAATATTGGTTTTGGAGATGTTGAAAAAAATAAAGCAATTTCAAAATTAAAAGAATATTTTAGTGTCCCTTTTATAAATAGAATTGATAATATTATTGCTTTTGATTCTTTAACAAAAAATGAAATAGAGGAATTAATTAATAAAAAATTAAATAAATTAAAAAATAAATATGAAAAAAATATGGTTGTAAATATTAATTTAAATGTAACTGAAGAAATTTTAGAACTTTCAAATTATCAGGAATTTGGTGCTAGAAGGTTAGATAAAATAATAAAAGATAAGGTTGAAGAACAGATTATAGATGCTTTAATTAATGAACAAAAAGAAGTAGAAATCACTAATATTAAAGAATTATCAAAATTATAAAATATTTCCCAAGTTAGAAAATAATTTCCCAAAAATAAATATTTTTGTTTCAAAATGGGAAATATATGATATAATAAAGCTTAAGGTGATGACTATGGTAACTTTGCAAGAAGTTCAAAAGTGTTTATATGATAATCCAAATTTAACAGAAGAAGTAAAAGAAAATATGGATTTTTTAATTCAAGTGTTTAATAAAAAATTACCAGAAGTTGATTTAACTTACTTAAGTAATAATTTAAAAACATTAGATTTTGAAACTACTTCTAAATATGTTTCTAAGATTCCACTTTATTATGATGACAAACGTAACAAATTAGTTATTGTAAAAAGTGAATTAGAGCAAGATTATGATGCTAAATATCTTATGATGGTAGCAATAATTGATATGATGGCTAAACGAGGTGAATTATATGAGTAATATTGCAGCTAGTTCTGTTGCTTTATCACTAGTAGGTTGCGATAGTGAAAAAAATCCTTATAATAAAGAGATAGATATAACCGGAAAGCTTTTAGAAATAAATAACGACAATATAGACATGAATAAAATTTGTAGTGATTCACAAGGTATTTTTAGAAGTATTGTGGAATCTGAAATTGTTTCACTTGATAGAATGAAAGTAATAATGGAAAAAGTTCAATATGTAGTTAAAGGAAAAACTGATGGTGGATTTTCTGAAGTTATTGCTGAGTTAGAACAAATTAAACAAGAGATACAAAATAATAAAGATTTAGAAAAAAGTAATGCAAAAACTCTATAATTGAGTTTTTTTTGTTCATAATAAGTATAGACAGTTATTATTGTAATGTTTTGATTATTGTAGTAAAATATTAAAAGAGGTGTAATTATGTTAAATATTCAAACTGATTCAAGAAAGATAAAACCGGGGGATACTTTTGTTGCTGTAAAATGTGAAATAAATGATGGCCATAAATATATAGATAGCGCAATTAAAAATGGAGCTACTAAAATTATTGTTGAACGAAAAGAAAAAGATTATGGAGTTGAAACAATTGTTGTTCCTAATACTCGTGAATATGTTACTGAATATTTAGAAAAAAATTATAAAGATATTATAAATGATATTAATTTAATTGGTATAACAGGAACAAATGGTAAAACAACAACTGCTTATTTAATTTATGAAGCTTTTAATAAAGTTGGAGTAAAATGTGGATATATTGGAACAGTTGGTTTTTATTTGGATAAAAAAATAACTAGTTTACCTAATACTAGTGTTGATATATGTGATACTTATGATTTATTATTACAAGCATATGATTTAGGATATAAAACAATTGTTATGGAAGTTAGTAGTCACGCTCTTGTTAATAATAGGTTAAAAGGATTAAGTTTTAAAACAGGTCTATTTACTAATTTAACAGAAGATCATTTAGATTTTCACAAAACAATGGAAAATTATGCATTAGCTAAACAAATTTTATTTAAAATGCTTAGAAAAGATGGTGTTGCAATAATAAATAACGATGATCAATATAAACAATTTTTTAATTTAACCAAAAATAAAAATATAACTTATGGATTTAATAATAGTTCTGACTATCAAATAGTTGATTATAAGATGAATAATAGTAATACTTTATTTACGTATAAATATAATAATGAAAGTTATTCTATTAATATGAATATAATTGGTAAATATAATATTTATAATGCATTATTAACAATCATTGTTTTGTTAAATAATGGTATAAAATATGAACAAATTAAAGAGGTTTTTCCTAGTTTAACTTGTCCACCTGGTCGATTAGAAGTTGTACCTTTTAAAACTAATAGTATTATTATTGATTATGCACATACACCAGATGCGATTGAAAAAGTTATTGAAACTATTAAGCCTATTACAAAAGGAAAATTATATACAATCTTTGGTTGTACTGGTGATCGTGAACGTGCTAAAAGACCAATTATGTCCAAAATTGCAACTGACATGTCAGAGTATGTAATTATGACTAGTGATGATCCTCATAATGAAAGTATGGATCAAATTATAGATGATATGACAAATGGGCTAGTAAATAAAAATTATGAAGTAATAGTTGATCGTGGAGATGCAATTGAAAAAGGAATTTCTCTTTTAAAGGAACATGATTCTTTATTAATTTTAGGAAAAGGTCATGAAGAATATATTATTGTAAAAGATCAATTTATTCCATTTAATGATCGTAAGGTTGTAAATAAAATTTTAGAAGCAAGTTATATAACTGAGTAACAATCACTATTCTACTATAGAATCATATTTTATAGTAGAGGTGATTTTTTTGTTTAAAACAAATTCGAAATTAGTAGAAAAAGGTGATACATTTGTTGCTTTACGAGGAGTAAATAATGACGGTCATAATTATATTGAAGAAGCAATTAAGAATGGTGCTACGAAAGTGGTTGTTGAAGAAGGATTTTATAGTGTGAAAACTTTAAAGGTAGATAATACTCATGATTATTTAGTTAATGAACTTGATAAAATGTATGGAAATGATATTAAAAAGTTAAAATTAATTGGTGTTACTGGAACAAATGGTAAAACAACAACATGTTTTCTTTGCCACGAGTATTTAAATAAACATGGTAAAAAATGTGGTTATATTGGTACGATTGGTTTTTATATAAATGATTTTATAAGACCATTATCTAACACTACACCAGATGTTTTAGAAATTTATAATATGCTTTTAGAATGTATTAAAGAAAATTGTGAATATGTTGTAATGGAAGTTAGTAGTCATTCATTAAGTTATAATCGCCTTGGAAATTTAATGTTTGATTATGTTGTTTTTACTAATTTAACAGAAGAACATTTAGATTATCACAAAACAATGAAAAATTATGCTTTGGATAAACAAAAATTATTTTATAAATTAAAAAATAATGGTTGTGCTTTAATAAATGTTGATGATGAATATTCTAAATATTTTATTTTAGAACATAATAATAATATTACATATGGTAAAGGTAATTGTGATTATAAAATAAATAGTATAAAAATGAATAGTAAAGAGACAAGTTTTTATTTAAATGATAATTTGTATAAAATGAATTTATTGGGAGAATATAATGTATATAATATGAGTGTTGTAATTATATTAATGTCTAAAATATTTAATGATTTTATTGATGTTAGTAAATTAAATGCTCCAGTTGGAAGGTTAGAAACTATTTATGATAATGACCGCGTAATAATGATAGATTATGCGCATACACCAGATGCAGTTGAAAAAGTGCTTAATAATGTTAAGAGTATAGCTAGTGGAAGAATTATAACAATAATTGGTTGTGGTGGAGATAGAGATAAATATAAGAGACCAATAATGGGAAAAATTGCAAGTGAATTAAGTGATGTTTGTATTTTTACTAGTGATAATCCAAGAAATGAAAATCCTATGAATATTATTAATGATATGTTAGAAGGAATTACTAAAAATAATGTAAAAGTTGAAGAAAGTCGTAGAGAAGCATTAAATATGGGTTTACATATTTGTAAAAAAAATGATATACTGTTAGTATTAGGAAAAGGGCATGAGAATTATCAAATTATTGGTAATAAAAAATATTCTTTTAATGACAAAAAAATAATTGAAGAAATAATCGGGAGGTAAATATGTTAATTTTAGCCAAAGCAATGTTAGCAATGATGATAGGATTTATAATGTCAGTTATTGCTGGTTTAATTTTTATACCATTATTAAAAAAATTGAAAATAAGACAAAATGTTAATGTTTTTTTAAGGGGAAGACACGTTGAAAAAAGTGGGACTCCAACTATGGGAGGAATAATATTTATAATTCCGACTATTATTTCTATTTTAATTTTATTATTAATGAATAAAATTAATTTTTCAGAAAATTTATTTATTGTATTATTTGTATTTATATCATATGCTTTTTTAGGTTTTATTGATGATTATTTAAGTATAAAGAGAAGAAATAATGAAGGATTAACTGAAATTCAAAAATTATGTGGTCAATTAATTATTGCTTTAATATTCTTTTATATATTTCTAAAGAGTGGTTCTAGTCCGGTTATTGATATTCATACTCTTAATATAAAAATAGATATGGGATGGTTCTATGGTGTGTTCTTATTATTCCTTTTAGTAGCTAGTAGTAATGCAGTTAATATAACAGATGGCTTAGATGGTTTAGCTGGAGGATTAAGTGCAATTGCTTTTCTTGCATTTGCTTTAATATCATGGAATGCTAAATGGGTTGCTGGAACAGAAGATATTGCTATATTTTGTTTTGTATTAGTTGGATCTTTATTAGGTTTCTTATTATATAATACTCATCCAGCTAAAGTATTTATGGGAGATACCGGTTCATTATCTCTCGGAGCAACTTTAGCTTCTATTGCAGTAATTACTGGTCATGAATTAACTTTAGTTATTGTTGCAGGAGTATTTGTTATTGAAACTTTAGTTTGTATTATTCAAATGGTTTCAATTTTTATGACTGGTAAAAAAGTATTTTTAATGGCACCGTTACACCATCACTTTGAAAAATTAGGATGGAATGAAAGAGATATTGTAAAATTATTTTGGACAGTTGGAATGCTACTTAGTATGGCAGCAATTGCCTTTGGTGTTTGGATATAAAGAGGGACGACCTCTTTTTAATTTGACTTTTTATAAAAAAGTGATATACTATACTACGCATAAAAAGGAGGAGAAAAGATGAAAAAGAAAGAAGAAATAAAAACTTTAGTTGATAGTTATATAACAGAAAATCAATTACGCCCAGCTGAGTATTTATTAAAGAAAGAACTACCAGCTTCATTAATGCCTTTGTATGAAGAAAAATTTGATGGAATGAATATGGAAGGAATTTCTACAGTTGAATATTTAAAAGAGTATAAAAAATTTTTAAAAAAATTACGTAAAGTATATAATGTAAAAGAATCAAAAGAATTAAAAAAAGTTAAATAAAAAAATAAAAATGTAATATAAAAATGTATTATTTGCTCACTTGAAAATGTAAATGCAACTTTGAAAGGTTAAATGCAACAGTTTGAGTAATTTATGTATAACCAACAAGGTATTTCTTGTTGGTTTAATTATTTTACTCTTATAGAAAAATCAAGGGTTA
>CALVZI010000083.1 GCA_944372485.1 uncultured Bacilli bacterium | reverse complement strand
AGATGAATTATTTAGTATGGCAAAAGCTAATAATTATGTATGGTTTAATGGTTTCATGTGGCGAATCATGGGAAAGAATGCAGATGGAAGTATTCGTATGATTACAGAAGAAAATGTAACATCAATTTCATGGGGAGCCGAAAATACAGCTCAGGATTATGATAATAGTTATGTAAATGATTGGTTAAATAATTATTTTTATCCAAAATTAAAAAATAAAGAATGGTTAGTAAAACAAACATGGTGTAGTGAAATGACAGAAGATTACACATCAGCACGAACAACTTGTTCAAACAACTTGTCACAAGCCCAACAATATGTTGGTTTGTTATCGCTAGATGAATATAATTTATCTTCTAGACCATTCAGTTATTTAAAAAATTCACAAGAATTTTGGACATTAACACCAATAAGTGCCTCTAAGGCATGGCGTGCGAATTATAGCGGTGATGTTATGAACGATTCTATTTCCTATGCTAATGGTCTTCGTCCAGTTATAAATGTTTCATCTGAAATAATTATTACCAATGGTAATGGTACTCTAACAGAACCATATATGTTCGAAGATAAGAGTAGTAGTGTAACAGGAACATTAAAAGATAATAGCCAGATAGGGGAATATGTAACGTATGCTGGAAGAAATTATCGAGTAGTAGAAACAAGTGATAATGGAACAAAATTAATACTTGATGGATATTATGATAGTAATAATGATGGAACTATAGATTCATTGGATAAAATGTCATACGGAACAGATTGTACATTATGTACAACAATAAATGAAAATAGTTTTACAAATTGGATAAGTAATAATAGTAATCAAGAAAAACAAAAACTTGCAAGTACGACATGGTATCGAGGAGATTATTGGAAAGATGATAATTATAAAACAAACTTAGAAAGTACAAGTAATCCATATAATGGAAGTGTAGGATTAATAAGAGCAGGAGAAATGTTATCAAGTCAAAGTGAAACAATACTATCAAAAAATCATACAGTTGCAAATAACAATGATAATGCACATGTCTATTGGACCGCAACATCATATACTGATGGTTATGCATGGCTTGTGGGATCTGGCGGTCATATGTATAGCTATTCTCTTTCCGATGCGAATGGTGTGCGCCCAGTCATAAACATTAATCCTAGCGTACAAATAACTGGTGGTAATGGTACTCCAAATAGTCCATATCAAATATAGTTATGTATAATATTTAAGATTGTTAATTTATTTAATAATCTTTTTTTCTTTATAATATTGTTTGTTTAAACAAAATGTTTTATAATATAATTGGTGATAATATGAAACGAGGATTTACATTAGTAGAATTATTATTAGTTATTTCAATATTAGGTCTTCTTGGTCTTATAATTGGTTTTACAGTAACAGAAGTTATTTCTGGTGTTAGAAATGATACTTCAGAAACATTACAAAAAAATATTATTACGGCATCTAGAAATTGGGCAGCTGAAAATATTTATTTACTTCCTGAAGTTGGTGATAGTATTGTTTTAACACTTCATGATTTAATGATTGGTGGATTCATGGAAGGTGATGATGATAATCAAATTCGTGATACTAAGAATTCTAAATATCTTTCAAAATTAAATACTTTAATTACAATCAAAAATAACGATGGAGATTATGAATATAGTCTAGATTTAAAATATGGTGAAGATAATGTTAACTTAAAAGCTCCTGCTATTATATTATTAGGAGAAAAAAAGATGACTATTAATGGAGATTTTACTGATCCGGGTGTTTATGCATATAATTATAATGGTGAAGAACTTGGTTCAGTTACTAAAAAAATAGTTGATCAAAATGGTGTTGTTGTTACATCTATTACTACATCTGGTACATATACTATTACATATACAGTTACTGATTCTAATGGAACTTCGTCAATTAGTAGAACTGTTGTAAGAAATTAAGTAAAAGATATTTATTTTTTAGAAATTTTATGATAAAATATAATAAGATATGGTATTGGAGGAATAAATATGGGTTTAAATATAAAAAAATGGATAGCTTCAGATGAAGAAGTGTTTGGTGGAACTGGAAGAGAAGACTCTTATTATAATAATACCCCAGAAGAAGCTTTAGATGAAACAAATGGTGGAACAAGAATGATTTTAATTGAACCACGTGCTTATTCTGAAGCTCAACAAATCGTTGATCATTTAAAAAATCGAAATACAGTTGTTGTTAATTTAAAAAGAGTTACTGGTGATCAAGCTAAAAGAATAGTGGATTTTTTAAGTGGAACTATTTATGCGATTGGTGGCGATTTACAAAAAATAGGTGGCGGAATATTCCTATGTACTCCAAATAATGTAAATGTTCAAGGTAAGATTACTGATGAAACTGAAGGTAAAGATATTCATGATAATACCGATATTAATATAGAATGGTAATTTAGTATTGAAATAAAAGGGAAAGAGTGTTATAATATGTTACAACTCTTAGTTGTGTGTGTGAGGTGAATTTATGGAGAAGTTTAATCGTACACTTCGCGGCTATGATCCTGTTGAGGTTAATCAATTTTTAGACCAAGTTATAAAAAAGGTTGAAAATATGGTTATGGAACTAAATAGGAAAAATGAAGAAATACGTATACGTGATGAAAGAATAAAAAAATTAGAACATAAAGTTAATCATAATGAAGAAAATGAAAAACTAAAAAAAGAAATTAGAGAATTAAAAGAACGTATTTCACGTTATGAGAGAACTGAAGAAACATTTAATAAAGCTATTATTATGGCTCAAAAAACTTCAGATCAAATGCGTATGGCTGCTCATAAAGAAAGCGAAGTTATTGTGGATAATGCAAAGAAAAATGCAACACGTATTGTTAATGAAGCATTATTACGTGCTGAAAAAACAGAAGCTGAAGCAAATACTTTGCGAAGAAATGTAAGTACTTTCAAACGTAGATTAAAATCCATTGTTGAAGCACAACTAGAAGTTATAGAAGAAATAGATGAAGTAGAATTATAAAACAAAAGATAGAGACGGTTTATTAATTAGTTTATAGAGAGTTCATGGTGGGTGGAAATGAACAATGAAATAATAAACAGATTACTCTTGATGTGACTATGAAGATAGTTCCGGATTTGCACGTTACGCAATTGAGTTAGAGTTAAATCTATAAATTAAGGTGGTACCACGAATGTTTCGTCCTTATGTTTATAGATTTTTTTTATTAGAGAGGAATGATAATATGGATTATAAAGATAGTTTATTAATGCCAAAGACAGATTTTCAAATGCGTGGTAATTTACCAGAGAATGAAGTTAAACAACGTAAACTTTGGGAAGAAATGGATTTATATAA
>CALVZI010000082.1 GCA_944372485.1 uncultured Bacilli bacterium | reverse complement strand
TTTAGATAATTGGTTAAAAAATAATATGAAATAAATAAAAATTATGTAGAAAGTTTTTAAGTAAAAAGTCTTATTTTTAAGTCTTTTTTCATTAACTTTCTACATAACTAAAGTTTCTACATAAATATAAAAAAACTAACGATTTCTTTTTTTATGTTGAATCGCATGTGTTATTTTTAAAAGAATTTTTCGTGGTGTAAAACGAGTTAAGAAAATCGATAATTTCATTGATATTCCAGGTATTATAATTAGTTTTTTCTTGTATAACTTTTTAACAGTGTACTTGGCAACATCATAGCTATTTAATTCTTTTAAACTAAATTTTACGCCAGCGACTTTATTAAATTCAGTATTTACTGGTCCTGGACATAAACAACTAATTACTACGTTACTATTTATACTTCGCAACTCTTCATATATAGCTTCCGTCAAGTGTAAAACATAAGCTTTAGTTGCATAATAGGTTGCCATTAATGGTCCTGGCATAAATGCAGCACTAGAAGCAACATTTAAAATATATCCATTATCCCTTTTTATAAAATCTTTTAAAAATAGTTTAGTTAAAATATGTACTGTCTTAATATTTAAATCAATCATTTTTAACTCTCTATTTATATCTGTTTTCCAAAAATTATCTATTAATCCATAACCTGCATTATTTATTAAAATGTCTATATTTTCATTTTTTACTTGATTGTATAATTCATAACAATTCTTTTCATCAGATAAATCTAGGGAAATTATTGTTACTTTAGTATGTAATTCTTTTTTTAATTGTTCTAATTTTTCCTCACGTCTTGCAACTAAAATCAATTTATCTTGTTTTTTAGCAAATACTCGTGCCATATCAGCTCCAATTCCACTAGAAGCTCCCGTTATTAATACTTTCATAAAATCACCATATTAATTATAATATAACTATTTTATTTAAACAACAAAAAAATATAGAGATGAGTAAAATTTCTATATTTTCTTGATTTGTAAACCATTTTTATTTTTTAAAATAACTTCTAAATAATTATAAAATATATTTATACTTTTATATATTATATTTGACTCTATATTTAATTCATTATTATCAATTTGTATATTATTTTTTAAAAAAATACTATTAACAAAATACTCTAACATTAAATTTTCAGTTGAAATGATATAATATAAAATATTTGGACTAAAAGAATTATTATTATTTAAATAAATAACTGATTTAATCAATAAAAAATAATTTAAAAATGATTTTTTATCAAAAGCTTGTTCTATTGTTATTTTTTTTCCACTTAACATATTATAATTATAATTTATTATATACCAAACATAAGCAAATAAAATTTTATTTTTTAAAACATCATCTTCAATGAATTCATTATTTTTTAAATCTAAAACTGTTGATTCTGTTAGTTCTTCTCTAATATTGTCACTAATTTTTGTCTCTAAAAAGCTATTACTTCCTTTATTCAATAATATTTCAAAATCATCATTTAAAATATTAACAATTTTATATTTAAAAGGATCTATACAATCTTTTAATTCATTAAACGAATTTTGTAAATAACTCAGGTAAGAATCCTCCACAATATCATTCCCCTTTTTTTTAGCCACTAAAAAATTAGTTAAAGCTAATAAAGTATTATACTTAATTATTTATTTTACTTTAAACAATTATATCTAAAATTTTGCCTTTGCGAGCTGTATTATATCATATATATATAATTTTTACAAATTGACACTTTATTACATTTATCTATCAATTTTATTACTTTTAACTAATATATTTTCTTTTTGAACAAAGTTTTCTATAAATTTATAATTTTCTTCAAAATATGGCATTAATTTTAAAAATTTAGAATTAATCCCAGAGTAATTTAAGTCAATTATGGTTTTAACAGCATCTTCATTTAATAATAATCTCTTTTCAATCTTAATATATTTTATTATTTCTTGTAATAAATTATTTTTTTCATAGTTCATGAAATATTTTCTATCTTTATTAGTATTTTTCCAATTAAATAGTTCTTCAAATAATTCATCGTTATTATTATATTTTAAAATTCTATATAACTTTGGATATATTACAACTTTAGCTTTAACATAACAATCATAAATTTTACCAGTTATAGTAACAGGAATACTACTCATTTTTTCAGTTACGTCTAAAGAAATAACTTTATCACCAGTACATCCTCTTAAAGCTTCTTTTTTATAATCCGATGTAACAGCACAAAATTCAAAATTTATAGTTTTATTATATTTATCCTTTAATTCTTCATTAAATTTATTAATTTCTTCTCTATTTATATCAAATTTATATTCATATAAAGCACCATTTTCTATTGTTAACTTATGTCCTCCTCAAAAAAAGATGCTTATTTAGCATCTCCTTCAACTAATTCTAAAATAGCCATTTGCGCATCGTCACCTTTACGCTCATCCATTTTAATAATTCTTGTATAACCACCATTTCTAGTAGCATAACGAGTAGCTAAATCATTAAAGATTTTATCTACTGTTTTTTTATCTTTATGTAAGAAAGCAAGTGCTTTACGACGTGATACTAAAGAACCATTTTTTCCATAAGTAATCATTTTATCAACAAACTTACGAGTTTCTTTAGCACGTGTTAATGTTGTAACAATTCTTTCATTATTAACAACATCTTTAACTTGACTAGCTAACATACTTCTTCTATGTTTATTTGTACGACCTAATTTTCTATAAGCCATAGTAATCCTCCTAACTATTAATCTTCATCACGGAATTTACGACCAATATCTTTAATTTTATCCATAACTTCTTTTAAAGATTTCTTTCCTAAATTACGAATTTTCATCATTTCTAATTCAGTTTTTTCAGTTAAATCCCCTAATGTATTAACACCAGCACGTTTTAAACAATTGTAAGCACGTACTGAGAAGTCTAAATCTTCAATAGAAGTTTCTAACTTCTTCAATTTACTATCTTCTTTTTTAGCATTCATAATACCTGTTGTATCTGCTATTTCACTTAAATTAGTTAAGATATTTAAATGTTCAATTAAAATCTTAGCACCTAAAGCCATTGCTTCTTCAGGACGTAATGAACCATTTGTATGTACTTCCATAACTAATTTGTCATAATTAGCGTCTTGACCAACACGAGCTGACTCTACTTCATAACTGATTCTTTCAATTGGTGAATAAAGAGCATCGATAGGTATATAACCTAATTTTGTGTTTTCTGTATACTTCTTATTTTCATTTGATGGTACATAACCACGACCAGTTGCAACTAACATTTCCATATTAAGTTTACCACCTTTAGAAATAGTTGCGATTACTTGATCTGGATTAATAATTTCAACATCAGCATCTGTCTCAATATCTGCAGCTGTTACAACACGTTCTTCATTAACTGAAAGACGAATTGTTTTAACTCCTTCACCATTTGATTTTACAACTACATTTTTTAAATTAAGAATAATAGTTGTTACATCTTCAACGATACCATCAATAGTTTGGAATTCATGAGCCACACCATCTATATAAACAGCAACAATTGCACTACCTGGCATACTAGATAACATAACTCGACGAAGTGCATTTCCTAATGTTGTTCCAAATCCTCTTTCTAATGGTTCTAATTCAAATTTACCATAATTACTTGATTCAATGTAATCAGTAATTTTATATACTGGCTTTTCAAAGTTTAACACTTTAACACACTCCTTTTCTTTTATCCACGTGGACGTTTTGGTGGACGACATCCGTTATGAGGAACAGGTGTCTCATCAGTAATTGATGTAATTTCAAGACCAGCTGTTTGTAATGAACGAATAGCTGTTTCACGTCCTGATCCTAGTCCTTTTACAAATACTTCAACTTTTTTCATACCTGCTGCAAGTGCAGATTTACCAGCTGCTTCAGCAGCCATACCAGCAGCAAATGGAGTTGATTTTTTACTTCCTTTAAATCCTAAAGTTCCAGCACTAGCCCAACTAATAGCATTTCCTTCTTTATCAGCAATTGTAACAATTGTGTTATTAAAAGTTGAATGAATAAATGCTTTACCTTCAGGTATATTCTTTTTTACTTTACGCTTTCTTGCTTTATAAGCCATTATGAAAACCTCCTTTATAAGTTAATTACTTTTTCTTATTAGCTACTACTTTACCTCTACCTTTACGTGTACGAGCATTTCTATTAGTTCTTTGTCCACGAACAGGTAAACCTTTTTTATGACGAGTTCCTTGATATGAATTAATTTCCATTTTAGTTTTAATATTCATATTAACTTCACGTCTTAAATCACCTTCAGTAGTATATTTATTAATTTCATCACGAATTAAATTTAATTCATCATTACTTAAATCTTTAGTTCTTTTATTTTTATCAATTTTAGCATCAGCTAAGATTTTATTTGATAAACTTCTTCCGATACCATAAATGTAAGTTAATGCAATTTCGATTCTTTTATTATTTGGTATATCTACACCTTTAATACGTGCCATAAAACACCTCCTATATTAAC
>CALVZI010000081.1 GCA_944372485.1 uncultured Bacilli bacterium | reverse complement strand
ACAAAAGATATGGATTTTAAAAAGAAAATGACTAATGTATATAAAAAACAAGTTGAAGATTTAGAAATGCTAGTTCCTAATTTTAAAATAGCAAGTGCAATTATTCACTATGATGAAACATCTCCTCATATGCATATTGTAGGTGTTCCTATTAAAGAAAAAAATAAATATGGTATGGAATTACAAGTTGATAAATCTGATGTATTTACAAAAGATTCTTTAAAAGTATTACAAGATAAAATGAGAACGCTTTGTATTGAAGAATTTAATAAAGAATATGGATTAGATAATATTCTTAAGAAGAAACGTAAAGGAAGAAATAATGACTTTCTTGTTAATGAAATGGATAACTATAGTGAAATGCAAGAAGCAATAGAAAGACATCAAATGAATTTAGAAAAAGCTAATAAAAAATCTCTTGAACTAGATAACAAGTCAAAAGAAGTTAAAGAAATAATAAGTGATTTAAAACCAACACTAATTAAGAAAGACAACTATATTTTAAAACAAGAAGATAAAGACAAAATTGAAAAATATATAAATCAAGTTGATAAAACAAATGATGAATATAAAAATATTCAAACATTATCTATTACTCTTAATAATGTAGATACTCAAATACAAGAAAATCAAAAAGAAATACAAACTCTTACTGAAAACAATGAAGCACTACAATTAAGAGTTGATACACTAACTAGAAATAATAAAGTTAAAGATAAACAAATCAAAGATTTAAAAGAAGAAATTCTATCTTTAAGACAATCATTATCATTTTGGAAAGATAAATTCTTGAAAATAATATCATTTATTAAAGATAAACTATTTGGAAAAGAAAAAGAACGAGAAAAATATATGGACGTTGCAGAAGATTTATATTCAAAGAAAATCATTGAGGAAGATACATTTGAAGATTTACAATATACTTACGAATTTAGTAAAAATCACGATTACGAAAGAGATAAAGACGATTTTGAAATGGAAATTTAGAGTAAAGTATTGCAATTTTAAAGAAATAATGTATAATAAGTTTTACTTTGAAAGGGGCGTGTTATTATGATAATACCACAAGGTTGGGAATATAATTACGATGAAGAAATTTCTAATGATGAATATGAAGTTATAGAAAAATTCTTTGCTTCATATAGAAATCAAAATTTTATTGTTGCAGATGAATATAGACAAGATTTTAGTATGGTACCATTAGAAGAAGAAAAAATAATTTTCAAAATTAATGAAGATATTTGGAAAAGTATGAATTTTCAAAGAAAAATATATCACAAAGGTAAACCTTATATTATTGAATTAGGATTATGGCGTGTTGGTCACATGGAAACAGATCCAAAATGTTTAAGTGTTTGTGAATTTAGGATTATTACAAATGGGAAGGTACATTTTATTGATTTAAATACTCAAGATGCATCAAAAAACAAAATGTTATTCAATATTATTAGTATATTTGATGAAAGAAAGATTATTTCTCCAGAACAAGCATTCTGCAAGAGAATGTATACTAATAAAGCATTACAAGAATTTATGGTAAACCATGATTGGCAAAAAATTGCTGAAGGCATTAATCAAAACCCTTCGTTAGCAAATGCTTTGTTTATTATTAGGGAAGGATATGAATCTTGCAGTCATTTTACTGCAGATTTTGGTACAATATTATATCAATTAATTTCGTTTAGAATAAATAATTTTAATAATTTTAATGAAAGAGATTTACATGAATTAGATAAGTTAATATTAAAATTAAGTAAAACAGAATTATTAAAGGTTCAACTTCATGAACAAACAGGTGGTTCTAAGTCTTGGCCTACTAGCTCAATATTATTAGAATCAAATAATTATAACAGTAGAATGCATAGGTCTCAACAGTATAATGTACCTAATACTGAATTAGAAGAAGAAAATAAAGTTTTAAATCAATGTATTAAAACATTAAAAAAATAGAAACTTCAAAAAGTAGCATTTAAATTATTGCTACTTTTTTCTTTTAATGGTATTATTGTTATAGAGATTGATTCTTATATAAATCATCTTTGAGAGAAAGTTGTAGATTACTACGACGCTCGCACCATTGAGTAATTTAATCAAACTTATGTTAGATTTAAATATATATAATCAACTTCAAAAGAAGTTGATTTTTTATTTTTATTAATGGTATAATTTATTTAAGAAATAGGAGTGGAAATATGGAAAATAATGTTTATACTTATAGGCAAATACTAATTGGTTTAAGAAATGAATATTTAATTGTAAAAAAAGAATTAGAGGAATTAAATAAATATATTGTAAATAATTCAAAAAGTAATTGTGAATGTCATTTTAGATTGGGAATACCTTTAAAACATCGTAATGAAACAAATGCAAATTTAATGATTAGTGCGAACAAAAGAAAAAAAGAATTATTTTACAAATTAAAATATATTATGCAAGCGTTTGGTATAATTAAAAGAAAACAAACTTTAACAGAAATGATAAAAAATGAATGTGGAATATACTTACCTAAAAAAATAATAAATGGTAAATTAGATAAAAGATTTGATATATCTATTTTATCTGAAAAAGAAAAGGAGTTTGCTGAAAAAGTAGATGTATTAAGAAATTCAGATTTTTCAAAATTTATGTATTATAGTGAAGAAGAATTAAGTAGTATTATAGGTACTAATGGTGAACACATATGGCATACCAGTACAGATTATTCTCAATCCTTTTCAAATGATGAATTGTTTTTAAAGTATATAGGGTTAGATGATATAATTGAATTAGGCAGTGTTTGTAAACATAATGAAAACTTTAAGCCTATTACAAATGAAATACTTCAAAAGGCAATGAATACAGAATTTCCAAAAAGTGCATTTTCAGATTATCATAGAAAAATAATTGATTCTTATTTAAGTTTAGAAAAGCAAATTATTTTTTCTGAAGATTATCTACCTATAAAGCACTCAAAATTTACTATAGAAGAGAAAGGAATGAGTCTTGTTTTACATAAAATTAAATAAAAATTAAACCACCTTATGAAAAAATTAACTTTATATTATTGTAATTGAATATTATAGTAATTAGTATTTTTAAAAGTTTTAGATTATTACTGCAATTAATTTATTAAGTAATTTGGTTAAACTTATATTAAGATTATTTAATCAACTTCAAAAGAAGTTGGTTTTTATTTTAGTAAAAATATGATAAAATACAAATATCAATGTTGATTATGCAATTAAGGATGAAACTAAAAAAAGTAATGTCATAATTATTTTCAATGATGTGATAATTAAAAAAACATAATAATGTAAAAAATTAAAGTTATAAAAAAATAGATGATTGGAGTTTATGAATGGAAGAAATTAAAATAATAAATAATGAAGAAGATATATATAATAATATATCTCAGGATAGTTTATTACATAAAGAAATTTGTGTTTTTGTATTAAATGATAATAAACAAGTTTTATTACAAAAGAGAAGTGCAAATAAAAAATATTATCCAAATAAGTGGACTTTATTAACTGGTCATGTAGAAAATAATGAAAGTTTTGTTATAGCTGCAATACGTGAAATAAAAGAAGAAATTGGAATAGATGTCGATAAAGAAGAAATTAATGTTTTTGCTTATCGAAAGTTTACAGATAATAATATTAACTATGATATTACGTGTTTCTTTTATATAAACAGTAATTTAAATGAAGAAAATTTTATAATTCAAAAAGAAGAATTATCACAAGTAAAATGGTTTAATATAGATGATGTAATAGAGATGATAAACAAACATGATGAAGATTTAATATGTGGTGAAAATAAAATTAAACTATTTAAATTTTTAAATAAGCTATAATAAATTTGTATGTGTTTTTGAGTTCTATCTAGTTTATTAATAAATTAGGTGGATTTTTTTTATAAATAGTAAATTCTTTTTTCATAAATTCACCTTGTATTTTTAATTTTTTGAAATTGTAACATTAGAAAACTTAAAATCATCACAAAATTAGTTGTGAAATTTTAGCTTTAATTTTGGCTTTATATTTTTTTTGGATACTATTCTAATTGATATTTTTTATCAACAAATTATTTTTATAAAGGATTTAAAATGTTAGTTACAAA
>CALVZI010000080.1 GCA_944372485.1 uncultured Bacilli bacterium | reverse complement strand
TAACTTATTTGAAAGGTGATAAGTTACTTGATGAAGCTTGTAATGAAATAAATTCTCAATTAATATCAATTGAAAAAAATGAAAATGGGCAATCAAAGTATATATTTGATTCTCATATTAGTTTAAATGAAAAAATAGCAATTATTAGAGAATATATGCTAGGTTTAGATGTTGATTTAATTAATGCAGTTCCAATTAAAGAGAAAAAAAGAAGATTTTTTCAATTTGGTTCAAGAAAAAATCATATTAATCATATTGATATAGAAGAAGCAAAACAAAATACTTTAATATATAATGAATTAATGCAGTTATTAAACTTAGAAAAAGAAAATAAATTAGTTAAAACAAAGTAGTAGTAAAAGAATTTAAAAAGTTTTAAATTCTTTTTTGTTTACACTTTTGTCAAATATTATATTAAATTTGGAGAATGTTACTTTAAAAATAAAATATTTAAAAAAAATACTTTTAAAAATAAAAATAAATGTTATAATATTAATAGAATAGGGGTGAAATAGTGCAGATAAATTATGGAAATACAATGTATAATGTTGTTGCAACTAAAAAAGATTCTAATAATCTTATTTTAATGTTACAAAATAAAACTGGTAAAATGTATCAAGTAGAAGCAAAAAAAATTATCCTCTATTATTATGAACGAAAATCTTATGAACTATTAAATAAAATAAATGATTTAAGTGAATTAATAAAAAATATTAGTAATACTAATTTGATTTTAAATACTATTCCTGAATATAGTTTAATAAAAAAAATTGATCCAAATTTTAATATTGGGCAAGAAGATATAAAATTTATTGTTAATAAAACTTATAATTATTTTAATAAAAAAAATAATGTTCAACAAAAGATTATTAATAGTAATGTTAAACAAGAATCTAATCAAAATGTTTCAGAAGTTCAAAGTAACTCAAATGTAAAAAAAGAAGAAAATAATATACCATTTGGAAATATTCCAATTGAAAGAAAAAATGAATTAAGCAGGATGAGTAGTGATGAACTTATGTTTTATTTACAAATGCATCCAGGAGAGAATGAAGAACTAAAGGAGTTTATTAGGTATTTAATAGAAAATAAAAAAGAAGTAAATAAAATTTCATATGTATCTAATGATGATAATAATAATATTAATTATCAGCAAAATAAAGCATTAAGGAAAAATTTAATAAAACCAAATGGTTATACACTTGATATTTTTATTACTTTTTTTTCAGGTATTGTTTTAGGAATTTTTTTAATGATTATAATAAGTTTACTTATAAGACTATAACGTCTTTTTTTTCTAAAAGTATGATACAATCATATTAGAGGAGAAATTATGGAAGAATTTGTAAGAGAAGTTGTTAAAACAATAACTGAATTTGCAACTAATACTAATCCTTTTATTGGAATAATTATTGGTATTGGTTTAATTATTTTAGAATCTATTTTACCTATATTACCACTTGCTTTCTTTATTGCAATAAATACTATAATACTTGGTAATGTTTTAGGATTTATAGTTTCATGGCTTGCAACTGTTACTGGTTGTATGTTATCTTTTTGTATTTTTAGAAAAGGAATAAGTGGTATTTTTTACAAAAATTTAAAAGAAGATGGTCATATTTTAAAATTTATGCGTAGAATTACAGAGATTTCTTTTGCTGATTTAGTTTTAATTACGGCTATGCCTTTTACACCAGCATTCTCTGTAAATATTGCAGGAGGACTTTCTAAAATTAGTTATAAAAAATTTTTATGTGCAATATTAATTGGTAAAATTCCAATGGTATATTTTTGGGGATTTATAGGAACAACATTTTTAGAAAGTTTAGGAGAACCAATTATTTTAATAAAAATATTTATTATGCTATTAATTGTTTATATTTTATCAAAAATAGTTAGTAAAAAATTTAGTATTGAATAGAGGTGTTTTATGGAATATATTATTATTGGTTTATTAGTTATTATTTTAATTATATGTGTTATTTCATTATCTAAAAACATTAATGAAGCGCATATTACAGAAAGACTTGGAAAATTAGAAACAGAAGTTATTCGTAATTTAGGAGAATTTAAGAGTGAGCTTACTAAAAGTATGAATGATGATTTTAATGGTTTAAACGATCGTATGGAACAAAGACTTAATATGATAAATGATAAAGTCAATGAAAGATTAGATGTTAATTTTGAAAAGACTAATAAAACATTTACTAATGTTTTAGAAAGACTTTCAAAAATAGATGAAGCACAAAAGAAAATTGATACTTTATCAAGTGATATAGTTTCTTTACAAAGTGTTTTAACTGATAAAAAGAGTCGTGGTATTTTTGGTGAAGTAAATTTACACCATATTATGGCTAGTGTGTTTGGTGAGAACAATGATAAAGTTTATAAATTACAATATTCATTTGATAATGGAACAATTGCTGATTGTGTTTTATTCGCACCAGAACCACTTGGAACAATTGCTATTGATTCTAAATTTCCATTAGAAAATTATCGTGAAATGGTTGATCGAAACAATAGTGTAGGAATGCGTAGTAGTGCTGAAAAGTTGTTTAAAAGTGATATGAAAAAACATATTGATGCTATTGCTAATAAATATATAATTCCAGGTGTTACAAGTAATCAAGCAATTTTGTTTTTACCTGCTGAAGCTATATTTGCTGAGGTTAATGCTTATCACAGCGACTTAATTGAATATGCTTATAAAAAACGTGTATGGATTACTTCGCCAACTACTTTAATTAGTACACTTACAACTATTCAAATGATTATTAAGAACATGGAACGAGATAAATATGCAGCTATTATTCATCAACAATTAAATTTATTAGATGTTGAATTTAAACGTTATAAAGAACGCTGGGATAAATTATCACGTAGTATTGAAACAGTTGGTAGAGATGTAAAAGATATCCATACAACAACAGATAAAATAACTAAAAGATTTGAATCAATTAATCAAGTAGAAATTAATGATAAAATAGAAATGCATTAGCTAGGAGAATTTATGTATATAGTTGAAGATAATAGAATTGTTTTAAAAAATAATGAAGAAATTGTTGGGCATGTTTTCTTTAAAAAAGAAGGAAATGTAGTTAGTATAATTCAAGTATATGTAGATTCTAAATATCGTAGCTTGGGTTATGCTAATAAATTAATGGCTTATACTGTAAATTATTTTAAAAATAAAAATATGAAATTAGAAATGATATGTTCATATGCTAAAAAATGGAATGAGAGAGGTGTTTAATGTGGAAGAAGTAGTAAAGTTATTAAAAGAAAAAAATTTATATATTGCTACAATGGAATCATGTAGTGGTGGAGGTATTGCTAATGCTATAACAAATGTGGAAGGTTCTAGTAGTGTTATAAAGTTTAGCGCAGTAACTTATAGTAATGAATTTAAAATAAAGATGGGTGTTAATAAAGAGACAATTGATAAATATACAGTTTATAGTATGGAAGTTGCTAAAGAAATGGCTAAACAAATTTCAAAATTTGCAAATGCAGATTTAGGAATTGGAATAACTGGAAGAATAAATTGTGAAGATCCTGCTAATGTTGGTGGTGATACATCTTTAATCTATGTTGCAATTTATGAAAAGGATAAAGATAAATATAATACTTTAACTTTAAACGCTTTACCTAAGAGTCGTAGTGAAAACAAAGAATACATTATTAAAGCAATTTCAAAAGAATTGGAATATTTATTAGGGTAGTGAGTATTTATGAATGAAATTGTGATAAATGGTAAAAAGATATTAATGTCTAATGAAGAAATAGACGATATTATTAGAAAACATCCTAAACAAGTATTTGTAGTTTCACCTGAGGGAAAAACTTATGAGTATACTGTTCCTTTTAAAAAACATCATTGTGAAGTATATGGGAAAGTTATAACGGATATAGATTCTGACGTAAATGTTGATTGGACTAATAAACTTGTATCTAAATATAAAGAATATGAATCAAGTGTTGCTCGTTATGATAATACTTTAGATGAAATTAAGAGTTTTGCTAATCCGAAAGTCAAAGAAGTATATGAAATAAAAAAATCTGGTTTAACTACTAAAATTGCTAGTGAAATTCGTGATACTTTAATAAGGCATAATTATTTTATTTGTCAAACTCTTGTTAATACTAAAGATTTAAATCATTATTGTATTTTTTTATCAGAATTTGAAAATAAAAATGAAATTCAAAAAGAAAAAATATTAGAATTATTCTTTTATTTAAATTTAGATTCTTATAATAAAATAGATTCTAGTAATAATTATATGTTTAAAAAAAGTGTATTTGAAATAAAAAGTAACCGTATATCTAAGTGATATACGGTTTAATAGTTCACTAAACGAAATAAATTAATTGATGGTTTATTAAATAAACGATAATTATATCTAGAAGTTCCAATTCCACTAGATATATAAAAGTCTGTTCCATTTATATTATAATATTCATCATAATATTTTTTAGCACCTGGAGGCAATATTATTGCTCCAATTAAAGGCATACGAACTTGTCCATTATGTGAATGTCCTGCTAGTATTAAATCGTAGTTTCCAGGATTGACTTCATCCACATAGTCAGGTTCATGCATTATTAATATTTTATAATCTGGAGAAGTTTCTTTATTTTGAACATTTATAGTATTAAAATAATCATTCATTATTTTAATTTTTTCTTCTAATGTTTTTTCTTTTTGATAACTATTGGTAGACAGACCACCTAAGAAAATAGGCTTGGTTGAACCATTATATATAATATCATACTTATCATTTAAATTAGTAAAATTACTTTCGGCAATAATAGTTGCCCAATTTTCAAATTCATAATCATGATTTCCCGTAATTGCATATTTACCAATAGTTGCTTGTAAATTTTTTAAATTTTTAATAAGTTCTTGTTCTTCTGCTTCAGTAATTTTATAATCTTTATCTAATAAATCACCAGTAAGAACAATTATATCTGGTTTTAAAGAATTTATTTTTTTTACTATTTTTTCAAGATTATTATTATCTATAGTTCTACCAAAATGAATGTCGGATAATTGAACTATTTTTGTTCCATAAAAACTATCAGGTATGGAACTGTTTGTTATTTTATATTCTTTTACTATTAAGCCACTAGTTCCAATGAATCTAGCATATAATATAATACTAGCTATAACAGCAATAATAATCCCAATTATGATTAATACTTTCTTTTTCATATCATCCACCATAACTATTTTATCATATAAAATAAAAATGATTAATAACTTTTGTTACTAATCATATCATTTTACATCATAAAGAACATTAAAACTTGTAAAGACATTAAAATTCCATTATGAACAAAGTGAAGTCCAGCTGGTACAAAAATATTTTTACTTTCTTTATAAATGTATGCGAATACCCAGCCTGGTACACAATAAGGAATTAAATATAATAAATCTAATGGTGTTTGATAACTTGGTAAAACGTGTAATGAACCAAATACAAATCCAGATATTATAATAAATAATAAATCATTTCTTACTATTTTTCTAATTCCTTTACGAAATACAAATTCTTCAAGTAAAGGAGCAATTAAAACAGCACTTACAAATGTATATATTGGAGCAACACTAAATGTATTTCTTACAGCTTCTTCATTAGCAGCGATATTTCCACCATTAACACTTGTAATAAATAAATTACTAATCATCATTAAAAATAGAATTAAAAACCAATATTTAAAATATTTATTAAAATATTTTTTATGATTCTTTTTCATATCTTCAATATCTTCTGTTATTTCATCAAAAAATATAGAATCAATTGACACTAACATAATTATTTCAAATAATAATAAATAAATTGCTTTTACAGCAGTTGGCACCGTTGTTAAGTCTATATTTAATAAGTGAAAAGGAATTGGTTCTAAAATAGGTACTAAGAAGTATATTCCAAGCACACATATTCCTTTAAATGCATCTTTTAGGTAGGTATTTTTAGTTTTTTCTTTAGACATTTAATCACTCTCCCTAATATATTATAACAAATTTTGAAGAAATATTAAAAAAAAACTATGTAAATTTTACATAATGTGATATAATTAATTTGTAAGTTTTAGGACGGAAGAGTGGGGGAACCCACTCTTTCATGTGAATATGGAGGTATTTATGGAAATAATTAAAAAAGTTCACAAATTAATTGATGAACCTGTAAAAGAAGTAGGGTATATTATTGATGAAATTACATATGAAAAAGAAGGAAGTATTAATTTTTTACGTGTCATCATTGATAAAGATGGATTAATTGATGTAGATGATTGTGTAATCGTTAGTAAAGTTATTAATCCTTTACTTGATGAAGCAGATTTAATTGAAGAAAATTATATTTTAGATGTTTGTTCTAAAGAGAAAGGTAGTGAATAAAATGAAGAAAAAGAAAGTAGAAGATAATTTAAGTGAAAATAAGATTGACATTGCTGCTTTTAAAAAAGCAATGGATGTATTAGAAAATGAAAGAGGTATTCATCATCAAACATTAATTGATGCTTTAGAATTAGCTCTTACATCTGCTTATAAAAAGAATTTCCACATACCTAATTCACGTGTTGAAATTGATTCTGATACTGGACAAATAAAAGTTTTCTCATATAAGACAGTAGTTGAACTTCCAGAAGAAGAACATCGTTTAACAGAAGAAGAATTAAAAGCACTAGAAGAAACTGATCCATATAAACCATTAACTGATGAAGAATTAGAAGCTGGAATTCCTGAAGAATTTGAATATGATCCAAGAATTCACTTAACACTTGATGAAGCTAGAAAAATCGTTCCAGATATTCAAGTTGGTGAAACTATTGAAGAAGAAGTAACACCAAGAGATTTTGGACGTGTTGCTGCTGCTACAGCTAAACAAGTTATTATTCAAAAAGTTCGTGAAGCTGAAAGAAGTAATATTATGGAAGAATATGGAGATAAACAAGATGAAATGGTTACAGGAATTGTTGAAATGGAAGATGTACGTAACTATTACATTGATTTAGGTAAAACACAAGGAATTCTTCCAAAAACAGAAATTATTCCTGGTGAACAAATTAAAATGGGATCTAGTTTAAAAGTTTATATTACTAAAGTAGATAATTCAGGTAAAGGGCCCTTAATTTTATTATCACGTAAACATTATGGTTTTGTAAAAAGATTATTTGAATTAGAAATACCAGAAGTTAATGATGGAACAATTTTAATTTATAGTGTAGCTCGTGAAGCTGGTGTTCGTACAAAAGTAGCTGTTTACTCTGAAAATCCAAATGTTGAAGCAGTTGGTTCTTGTATTGGTGAAAGAGGAAGTCGTATTAACAATATAATTAAAGAATTAAATGGTGAAAAAATTGATGTTGTTGAATATGATAAAGATGCTGCTAAATTTATAGAAAATGCTTTAAGTCCAGCTAAAAACGTAACAGTTATTTTAGGTGATGAAAAATCAAACGAAGCACAAGTTATAGTTGATCAAGATAATTTATCACTTGCTATAGGAAAGAAAGGTTTAAATATTCGTCTTGCATCTCGTTTAACACATTATAAATTAGATGTTAAAACACGTGAAGAAGCTAAAGAAATGGGGATTAACATTATATGAAAGTAAAAAAAATTCCAATGCGTACTTGTTTAGTTTCTAAGGAAAAATGTCCTAAAAAAGAACTTATTAGAGTTGTTCGTACTCCAGAAGGCGAAGTTGTTGTTGACGAAACTGGTAAAGTTAATGGACGTGGAGCTTATTTAAAAAAAGATTTAGAAGT
>CALVZI010000079.1 GCA_944372485.1 uncultured Bacilli bacterium | reverse complement strand
GAGGAAAAAGCGTAAGCCACCGATGAAGGAGAAATATCTAATCGTGAGATTAGATGCAGTCAAATTTATTTGACTTTTGTTCCAAATAGTATTAAGTAATTATTATTACAATTTCGTTAGATAAATGTCAACTTCTTTATTTTTTTTAATATTTAGGGTATAATGAGATATAGATAGTGAGGTTATTATGAAAAAGACAATAAAAGATTTTGATTTAAAAGATAAAACAGTTATTATTAGATGTGATTTCAATGTACCAATGAAAGATGGAGAAATTACTGATGATAATCGTATTAAAGCTAGTTTAGAAACAATTGAATATGCAATTGATCATGGAGCAAAATTAGTTTTAATGTCACATTTAGGAAGAATTAAAAGTGAAGAAGATAAAAAGAAAAATTCTTTAGAAGCTGTTGCTTTAAGATTAAGTGAATATCTTAATAGAGAAGTTATTTTTTGTGAAGAAACACATGGTGATTTATTAAAAGATACAGTTAAAGAACTTAAAGCTGGTGAAGTATTATTAATGGAAAATACCCGCTTTGAAGATTTAGATGGTAAAAAGGAAAGTGGAAATGATTCAGAACTTGGAGTTTTTTGGGCAAGTTTAGGAGATATATTTATTAATGATGCTTTTGGAACTGCACATCGTACTCATGCATCTAATGTAGGAATTGCTTCACATTTACCTAGTGGAGTTGGTTTCTTAATTGAAAAAGAATTAAATGTTATGTTAGAAGCCATAAAAAATCCAAAACGTCCTCTAACTGTTATTTTAGGTGGATCTAAAGTAAGTGATAAAATTGGTGTAATTGAAAATTTAGTTAATGTTGCTGATCATATTTTAATTGGTGGAGGAATGGCCTTTACATTCTTAAAAGCCAGTGGTCTTAATATTGGTAAATCATTATTAGATGAAGAACATTTAGATTTTTGTAAAGAAATGTTAGAAAAACATAGTGATAAATTAGTTTTACCAATCGATTGTGTAGTCGCAACTGAAGTAAGTGAAGATGTTAATAGTCGTACTTGTTTTATTAATGAAATTAAAGAAGATGAACTTGGTCTTGATATAGGACATGGCACAGTTAAATTATTTAAACAATATTTAGATGATTCAAAAACTGTTATCTGGAATGGACCAGTTGGTGTATTTGAAATGGATAAGTTTGCTACTGGTACTAAAGACTTATGTGAAATAATTAATCGTGAAAATTTAATAAGTATTATTGGTGGTGGTGATACAGCTGCTGCTATTATAAAATTTGGTTATAAAGATAAGATGACACATATATCAACAGGTGGTGGAGCATCTTTAGAGTTATTGGAAGGTAAGGAATTACCTGGTATTAAATGTATTGATGAAAAATAGGTGGTGATAAAATGGTAAAAAATAATAAAGTTAAAAATATGATTAATGCATGTTTATTAATTATTGTTACACTTTTAGTATTATATTTTGCTTTAAAAGATAACTTTTTTACCATTATTCATGAACTTGCAACATTAAATCCTATTTGGATTGTTATTGCAATTCTAGTATTTATTTTATCTATCTTAATTCGTAGTTTAAGTATGTATTTTATGGTTAAGAAGTATAAAGAAGATTATACTGTTAAAAGATCTAATATTCTTCTTTTAACAACACAATTTTTTAATGCAGTTACACCATTTGCTACTGGTGGTCAACCATTTCAAGTTTATACATTAAAGAAAGATGGGGTTAGAATTGCTGATGGAACAAGTATTATAGTTCAAAACTTTATTGTATATCAAATTGCTTTAGTATTACTTGGTTTAATTGCAGTTACATCTAACTTCTTTTTCCACATATTTAAAGCTAATATATTACTTAAAAATTTAACAATGTTAGGATTCTTAATTAATACATTAGTAGTAGTAGTATTACTTACTTTGATGTTTGCAAAAAAATTTAATGATAAAGTTATTAGATTATTATTAAATTTTATTAATAAATTTAATTTTATTAACGAAGAAAAGAAAGAAAAGTTAATAAAAAAATTAGAAGATGTTACTCATAGATTTTATAAGGGTGGTAAATACTTAGTTAAGAATAAAAAATTATTCTTTACCACAATAATTTTAAATTTTATTGGATTATCACTACTATATTCGGTACCACTTTTTGTATTATATGCCATGGGAGATTTTACTAGTGTAAATCCATTTATATGTATTATATCTTCAGCATATGTTATGTTAATAGGGGCTTTTGTACCAATACCTGGTGGTACTGGTGGTTTAGAGTTTAGTTATGTTGAATTTTTTGGTAATTTTATTGTAGGAAGTAAATTACAAGCATCAATGTTAGTATGGCGTTTTGTAACATATTATTTTGGTATGTTTTTAGGAGCAATCGCCTTACAAATAGATGCAAAAGAAAGAAGGAAATAATATGCGTATAGGAATTTTTACAGATACTTATCCACCATATATAAATGGTGTTTCAACAAGTATTGCAATGTTAGAACAAGCCTTGATAAAAGCAGGGCATGAAGTTTTTATTGTAACTGTAAATACAGAAAGAATGCGTTATAAATATGAGAATGATGAAAGAATAATTAGAATTCCAGGAATTCCTATAGGAATTTATGATTATCGTTTAACAGGTGTTTATCCACTTAGGGCAATTGATAAAATAAGAAAATGGAAACTAGATGTGATTCATTCACATACAGAATTTGGAGTAGGTACTTTTGCTCGTATTATTGCTAAGCAATTTGATATTCCTTTAGTACATACTTATCACACTATGTATGAAGATTATGTGCATTATATAACAAAGGGATATTTTAATAAAAGTAGTAAAAAAATAGTTGAATATTTGACTAAATTTTATTGTGATAAAACAGCAACTGAATTAATTGTTCCAACTAAAAAAACTTATGATTTATTTAAACAAAAATATAAAGTAGATCGTAATGTTCATATTGTTCCAACTGGAATTGAAGTAGAGCGTTTTTATGAAGAAAATTTTGATAAGAATGAAATAAATGAAATAAAAAAAGAATTAGGATTAAAAAAACAAGATTTTGTAATTCTTTTTGTTGGGCGTTTAGGAAAAGAAAAAGCAGTTGATTTATTAATTGAAGGTCATTTTAGTATAGTTAAAAATCATAAAAATGCTAAATTGGTAATAATTGGTGATGGACCTGATGCAGATGATTTTAAAGAATTAACACGAAAGTTAAAATTACAAAATAATGTTATTTTTGCAGGTAAAATACCATGGGATATTATACCTAAATATTATCAAATAGCTGATGTATTTGCTACTGCATCTAATACTGAAACTCAAGGTTTAACTGTTATAGAAGCAATGGCTGCTAGTATTCCTGTAGTATGTTTAGATGATGAAGCTTTCAGAACAGTTGTTATTAATGATTTAAATGGTTATTTATTTAAAACAAAGTATGAATATCGTAAAATTATTTTAGATTTAATCGAAAGTAAAGATTTAAAAAGATTGGAGCGTCAAGCAAGAATTACTGCCGATCAACATTCAAGTAAATATTTTGCTGAACAAGTGTTGGATGTTTATAAACTTGCAATAAAAAATAAAGAAAAAGAAAAACATAATACAAAATTTATAAATCGTGCAAAAGACGTCATAAAGAAGGGGTTATATGGAAAAGAATAAAATAGTTGTCGCAAATTTAAAGATGAATATGTCGTTTGAACAAATAAAAACATATGTTGACAAAATTCGAACAATTGAAACAAAAAGAGTAGTATTTTGTCCAAGTTCCCTTTATCTTCCATATTTTTTGGGTTATAATTATGGAGTTGGTATTCAACAAGTTTCTAATCAATTAGAAGGGGCTTATACAGGGCAAATTTCTAGTAAACAAGCTAGTAGTATGGGAGTAGTACTTACTCTTATTGGACATAGCGAATGTCGAATTTACTTAAAAGAAAATGACAGTTTAATTAATGAGAAAGTTAAAGTTGCTTTAGAAAATAAATTAAATGTTATTTTATGTATAGGTGAAACAAAAGAGCAAAGAGAGATGCTTAAAACATCAAATGTATTAAAAAAACAAATTTTAAGCGCACTTAATGGTTTAAGTAAACAAGATTTAAAACATGTTTATATTGCTTACGAACCAGTATGGGCGATAGGGACTAATAAGATTCCTAGTAATCGAGATATTGAAGATACAATAAAATATATAAAAAATATTGTAGAAAGACATTTTGATTTTAATAATATTCCAGTTTTATATGGTGGTAGTATTAATAGTAAAAATATTGAAGAATTAAATAAAATAGAAAATTGTAATGGTTTTTTAGTAGGTGGTTCTTCATTAAAAGTAAAAGAATTATTTAAAATTATAGAAGTTGCTTTAAAAGAGTAGCTTCTTTTATTTTAAGAATAGTATTGTAGGAGGAATAAAATGGGGAAAATAAAAGTATTAATGATAGATGATAATATAAGTTTAATTAAGATGGTTAAGGAATATTTTAAGATAAATGACAATATTGAGATTAATTTAGAAGCTCATAATGGGATGGAGGGAATAGAATTAATAAAAAGTAATATAAATGATTTTGATATTATTTTATTAGATCTAGTAATGCCTTTAAAAGATGGAATTTATGTTTTAAAAAAATTAAGAGAAAATAACATTGATAAAAAAGTTATTGTTGAAACAAGTTATAATAGCCCTGAAATTATTAGAGAAGTATCAGAACTAGGTGCCACATATTTTATTTTAAAACCATATAATTTAGAAGATTTAGAGGAAAGAATTTTAAGTTTAAGTAATGTAAAACAAAATAACATTATTAATTTAAAAGTTCCAGATTTACAAATTCTTATTACTAAACTATTACACAATTTAGGAGTACCTTCGCATATAAAAGGATATCAATATATACGTGAAGGAGTAAAAATAATATATGATAATCCTGATATTACTAATGCAATTACCAAAGAATTATATCCTTCTTTAGCTCGTAAATTTAATACAACTGCATCACGTGTTGAAAGAGCAATTAGACATGCAGTAGAAGTCAGTTGGAATCGTGGGAATATTTCTTTAATGGAAGAAATATTTGGATTTAGTGTCAATGTTGATAAAGCAAAGCCAACTAATTCTGAGTTTATTGTTACTCTTGCTGATAAATTAAGACTTGAAGTTTAATTCGACAAAACTAGCTAATTTTAGCTATGGAAAAATATTAACAATGAGAGTATAATTAAATTACGTGATGAAGTACTGTAAAGAAGGAGAGGTAATAATGAATAAAATAAAAGTACTAATAGTTGATGATAATATCAGTTTAGCAAATATGATTAAGGAGTATTTTAGTAGTCACGATAGTATAGAAATAGCGTATGAAGCACATGATGGTGTTGAAGGAATTGAATTAATTGAAAAAGAAAAAGATAATTTTGATGTTTTATTATTAGATCTTATTATGCCAAATAAAGATGGTTTATATGTACTAAAGGAAATGAAAAAAAGAGGTATAACAGCAAAAACTATTGTAGAAACAAGTTACAATAGTCCTGAGGTTATTAGAGAAGTATCAGAACTTGGAGCTACATATTTTATTCTAAAACCATTTGAATTAGATGATTTAGAAGATCGTATTAAACAAATTACAAATACATATGAAAAAAATAAGAGTATTGATTTATATCACTCAAATTTACAATTATCCATAACTAAGGTTTTACATGAACTAGGAATTCCATCTCACATAAAGGGATATCAATATATAAGAGAAGGAATTAGTATTCTTTATGAAAGACCAGAAACTATTGGTGGAATAACTAAAGAATTATATCCAGAACTTGCAAAAAAGTTTGGAACAACTGTTTCAAGGGTTGAAAGAGCAATTAGACATGCAATAGAAGTAAGTTGGAATAGAGGTAATTGGAATTTAATGGAAGAAATATTTGGTTGTAGTGTTGATATTGATAAAGCAAAACCAACTAATTCTGAATTTATAGTAACAATTGCTGATAAATTAAGATTAGAAACACATCAAAAAATGTTTATATAAATTTAAATATATGAGAAATCATATGTTTTTTTGTCTGTTTTTATTACTTGACAATTAACTCTCTAATCTCTATAATTAATGTAGAAGATAGGGGAAATTTTAATGAAAAAGTTATTAATATTATTTATGATTACAACTTTATTAGTTGTAGGATGTGGAAATAAGAAGGAAGCAAATAAAGAAAAAGAACCTGATAAGAAACCAGAAACAGAAGAAAAAGAAGAAATTGTTAACGAACCTGGGATGTTACCAGAAAAAGAAGTTAATGGTATGAAATTTAGTAATGTCTCAATTAGTTATGTTGATGATGTTTCAACTTTTGTGGGTGAAATTAAAAATACAACTGATAAAACAATAGAATTAGATGTTTTTGAAATAGTTTTAAAAGATAAAGATGGTAAAGTTGTAACTACAATTCCAGCTTATGTATCAGATAAAATTGAAGCTGGTGCAACCTTACCAGTAGTCGCAACTGTTAATATGGATTTAACAAAAGTTTATGATGTAGAATATAAATTTTAATATTTATATTCTATTTTTTCTTTACAAGATTATTTATATCGTGTAAAATATTAATAGACTAAATGAGGTAAAGATATGAATAAAAAAAGTGTGATACAAAATATTTATTTTTATATATTAATTTTAAATATAGTTTTTATTGTTTTTTTAATAGGATATTATGGTTATAGAACTGTTCATTATTATAATTTAGAACATAATTCTAAAAATGTAGTAAAAACATTAAGCGAAACTATTTCAAAAGATGAAAATATTGTTTATGCTGGAGATGGATTATATCCTGATGGGGATGGTTATAGATTTATTGGTAAGAATGTTAACAATTATTTATATTATTCTGGTATGATGTGGCGTATTGTTAAAATTAATGATGATAAATCAATTACTTTAATAACTGATGAAAATGTTAGTTCACTAGTATGGGGTTATGATACTAATAGTTTTGAAAATTCTTATATTAATGAATGGTTAAATGTTAAAGATGGAGTTGCAAACAGTGGTTATTTTTATAATCATTTAAGTAATCCTGATAATTATTTAGTTAGTGAAGATATATGTGTTGATGTAATGAAGAAAGCTGAAGGAAAATGTGAAAAAACATATAGTACTAAAGTTGGTTTAATTTCTATAAAAGATTATCTAGATGCTGGAGGAACTGATAGTTATTTAAATACAAACTCTTATTTCTGGACAAGTAATGGTAGTGATGCTAATAAAGTTTGGTATGTATTTAATAAAGGTGGATTTAATAATTTATCTTCTTCTGGTGATAATTATTATAGTTATGGGGTAAGACCAGTAGTTACACTTAATGCTAAAACTGCATTTAAAGCTGGAAGTGGGACCGTAGATGATCCATATATAATAGAAGATTTAAATTACACTAAATTAAATACAACAACTGCTGGACAATATATAACTTATAATAATTTATTATGGCGAATTGTTGATGTTGATAAAGAAAAAACTAAGGTTGTATTAGAAGATACATTAAAACAAAATGAAGAAAATTTAAAGAAAGTATTTAGTACAACAACTAATAAGTATAGTATAGATGAGTATAATAATATTGGTTATTATTTAAATCATAGTTATCTAAACACTTTAAATTCTAATGATTTGGTTGAATCTTTATGGTATACAGGAAGTTATAATACTGATACTAAATTTGATTATAAGAATATTTATAGTAGTAGTGTAAATGCAAGTGTTGGTTTACTTCATATGGGTGAATTATTTATGCATGATGTAAATGGTTATAGTACTTTAACTAGTTCAAATGATTATGAACAAACTGTTATTATAGTAAATGATGAAGGAATGATATATTCTGAATTAAATGATACTGAGATAAGTATTAGACCAGCTATATATTTAAATGGAAATATAAGTATTACTAGTGGTAATGGTATGAAAAATAATCCATTTATATTAGGGGGGATAGTAAATGAATAAGAATAAAAAATATTTTAAATTAGCTATCTTCCTAATTATTATGGATATATTTACTTTAACTGGTTTTATTTTAAGTTATGGTCCATGGGATTATCTTCGTAATTTGTTAGTTACAACAGCTATGACAACTAAAGATCACAAATATTTAGCTCATATTTTATATACGGATGAAATGATAAAAGATATTATGAATAACAATTATGTTAAGGATAATGGATTAAGTACAAATGCTAGTGAGGTTACAATTGGTCAAATTGAAGAGAAAACAACTTATGATTCAATATATGAAGAACAAATTTTAAAACGTGATCCAGAGCATGAAGATTATAAAATTATTGAAGTAAGTGGTAGCGGATATAAAGGGTTTATTGGTGTTATATATGATCCATCAAGAGTATCTTTACTACTTGCTCCTAAATTTGGACAAACTGGTGAGTTTTTACAAACAATGGCTAAAAATTCTGGTGCCAAACTTGCTATTAATGCTAGTGGTTTTATTGATATTAATGAACGAGGTAATGGTGGGCAACCAACTGGAACTATTATTAAAGATGGAAAAATAGTATGGACTGGTAAAGAAACAGGTTATTCTGGTGGTATTGCTGGATTTAATAAAGATAATGTTTTAGTATTAACACATTCTACAGCTGAAGAAGCAGTAAACAGTGGAATTAGAGATGCAGTAGAATTTGGACCATTTTTAATTGTTAATGGTGTTCCAGCTATTATTAAAGGAAATGGTGGTTGGGGAACAGCTCCAAGAACTGTTTTAGCTCAAAGAAAAGATGGTATTGTTTTGTTTGTAATAATAGATGGAAGACAACCAGGATATAGTGTTGGAATTAATATGCCTGATTTAGTAGAGTTATTACTAAAATATAAAGCGTATAATGCTGTAAATTTAGATGGTGGAGCATCTAGTTCACTAGTTGAAAATGGCGAAATAGTTAACAAACCATGTGCAATAAGTGTAACAGGAGAAAGACTAATACCAAATGGTTGGATATTTAAATAGGCTATTGCCTATTTTTTTAATATTTTTTTCCAATATTCGACAAATATGTGATATAATTTACATATAGTATAGGAGTAATGTTTTTTAGAGTGTTAAAAGTAGTAAAAAATTTATTTAATTAAACCTTTATCCTCAAAATAATATTCTTCTATATAATTAGTGTTATGTAAAGGGGAGAAAGAAGATGAAATGTAATTCATGTGGTTTTGAAAACCAAGCAGGTAATGTAGTGTGTTCAAATTGTGGTAAGCCATTAACACCACCACAAAATAATAATGTTACAAATCCTAATAATTTAAGTAACAATGGTGTTAATAATGTTGATCTAGATAAAACAGTAGTTTTATCTAATAACAGTGTTTTAAATAGTAATGCATTTAATAATACTAATAGTTCAACAAATAGTAGTAATTTAAATAATAGTCAAAATTTAAATAGTAATTATAATAATGTATCTAGTAATACAACATCAAATATGAATAATTCTAATGACAATTCTAAATCTAATACATCAAAAAACAAAAGAAATTTAGCTATCATTTTAGCTATTATTTTAGTTGTAATTTTAGCAGGTTTAATATATTTAGGTGTAAAGTACTTAAATCCTTCTTCTAAAAAAATATTTTCTAATTTCACAAATAATTTATATAGTTCTTTAAAATCAGCAACAAAAACAGATTATAATTCTGTATATTTTGATATGGAGTTATCTACAAAAGTATCTGGAACTGGTAGTGCTGATTTAGAAAAAATTATTAATAAATTTAATATTAAATTAAATGGTGGAATTGATTACCAAAACAAGACATTTATTTATAATTTTAAAACAGATTATAATAATAAAGAGTTAATAAATATAGATGCTCAATATGATAAAAATTTATATTTAACATTTAATAATTTATATGATAAACCAATAAAATTTGAAGAAAATGATCTTTCTGAAATGTTTGAAAAAACAAATAATGAAGATGTAAATGTTGTTGTTAAAGCAGTTATTGATGCATTTAATAATTCACTAGATGATAGTTATTTTACAAGTGAAAAAAAGGAAATTGAACAAGATGGTAAAAAGATAAAAACTAAAGTTACAACATTAAATATTAATAAAAATAATATTGAAGAAATTAGTAAAAAAATGATGAATGATTTAAAAAATAATGAAGAGTTTATTAAATCTTATGCTAAAGTTAATGAAATGGAAGAAGCAGATGTAAAAGAAGCATTAAATAGTGATAATTTAGATAGTAGTAGTTTTGATAGTTTTACTGATGATGTAAATATTAATTTATATACTACAGGAGTTACAAATAAATTTGTTAAAATTGAATTTGTTTCTACTGATACAACTATTGAAATTGTGTGTAAAGAAGATAATCAATATGTAATAACTGTTAAGAATGCAGAAACTTCTTTAGCTTTAAATATAAAATATAATCAAGAATTTGATAAAAAGCTAGAATTAAAAGATGTTAGTGGAGCAGTAAGTGAAAATGAACTAGGCGATGATTTTACAACTTCACTAGGAAATATTGTTAATAATGAAGGATATATTGAATTAAACAAAGATTTTGAGGCTGCTACTGGATATACTATCGAAGATTCTATTTTAAATTTATTTGGTGTTGGAAGTATATATGATGAAGCATATGAGAATACTTATGGATATGATGAAAATTATTATGATGAATATGATTGGAATTCTGATTATAGTGATGAAAATTATGATTTAGATTATGACTATAATTATGATAGTAGTTATGATACATATTATGATGATTATAGCACTTATGAATCATTTAATTCTTAGGAGAAATTTATTTCTCTTTTTTTTATAATATTTATATAAAAAACAATATTTCATAATTAATGCAGTTTTTTCGTATGTTGAAAAATATGTGTTTTTTTAGTATAATATCGAGTGGTGGTTATATGTGGCAAATAGGTAATGTTGTTATTAAAAATAAAGTTGTTTTAGCTCCTATGGCTGGTATTAGTAATAGTGCTTATAGGACTATTATAAAAGAAATGGGTTGTGGTTTAATATATGCTGAAATGGTTAGTGATAAAGCAATTACTTATGGTAGTAAAAAGACTATTGATATGCTTTATATGACTGATTTTGAAAGGCCTATTGCTCAACAAATATTTGGTAGTGATAAAGAATCTTTTGTAAGTGCTGCTAAATACATTTATGAAACTATGAAGCCAGATATAATTGATATTAATATGGGTTGCCCAGTACCTAAAGTTGCTGTCCGTGCACAAGCGGGAAGTGCTTTATTAAAAGATCCAGCTAAAGTTTTTGAAATAGTATCTAGTGTTGTTAAAAGTGTTCCAATTCCTGTTACAGTTAAAATACGTAGTGGTTGGGATGAAAATCATATTAATGCCGTAGAGATTGCTAAAAAATGTGAAGAAGCTGGTGCTAGTGCCATTGCTGTTCATGGACGAACTCGTAGTCAAGGTTATAGTGGTAAAGTTAATTTAGATATTATTAAAGCTGTTAAAGAAAGTGTAAATATTCCTGTTATTGGTAATGGGGATATAACTAGTTATAAAGATGCCAAAGAAATGTTTGATTATACTGGTTGTGATGCAGTTATGATAGGTAGAGGCGTTCTAGGTAATCCTTGGCTTATTAAGGAAGTAGTAGACTTTTTAGAAGATGGTACTCTTCCTAAACCGGTTAGTGTTAGTGATAAATTTAAGATGCTTAAATATCACTTTGATTTATTATTAAAGACTAAGGGTGAAAAACTTGCTGTTTTAGAAATTCGTAGTCATGCTTGTTGGTATTTAAAAGGAATTCCTAATACTGGTAAGTTAAAACAAACTTTTTGTAAAATAAAAAGTAAAGAAGAATTTTATGATTTAGTTGATAGTTGTATTAGGGGTGAAGTGTGTGCATAGAAGTGTTGGTATAAAAAAGCGAGCTTGTGCTTTTTTGTTTGATATGATGGTTTTACTTGGAATATTAGTTTTTGTTTATTATTTTGTTCCTGAAAGTAGTAATGTTGCGGTTTTAAATGAAGAATTTAATTCAGTAAATGATTTGTTATTTGGAAATAAGATTGATTTTCTAACATATTTAAATAGAGTTTCTATTATTATGCAAGATTTGGATAAAGAAAGAATTATATATAGTTTATTTAATGCTATTTATATAGTTACATATTTTGTTATAATTCCATGGTTTACGAAAAAAACTTTAGGAATGCATATTATGGGGCTTAATTATTATAAAAAAAGTGGAGAAATTACATTAGATGATTTATTAGTACGTAGTATGGTTACTTGTGGACTTTTATATTTACTTGTAAGTTTAGTCTTAATTTATGCACTACCTAGTGTTTTATATTTTGTACTTAATATCTTTTTTGCAATTTTACAAATTTCTTTAGCCATTATTAGTATTTTTATGGTAATATATAGAAAAGACAACCGCGGTCTTCAAGATATGTGGAGTAAAATAATTGTTGTTAATGAAAAATAGAGGTGAATTTATGAGAGAATTTAGTGAACAAGAAATAGTTCGAAGAGAAAAATTAAAAGAAATAGAAAAATATTGTAATCCTTATCCAGAAAAATATGAGATTACACATTCATTAAAAGAAGCTAGTAATTTAGCTGATGAAACAAAAGATGTAAGAGTTGCCGGACGTATTGTATTTATGCGTAAAATGGGTAAATTAAGTTTTATTCGTTTACGTGATATTGAAGGTGATTTACAAGTTTCAATTAAATTTGATTTAGTAGGTGAAGAAAAATATAATTTCTTTAAAACTTTAGTTGATGTTGGAGATTTTATTGGAGCTAGTGGAGAAATTTTTACAACTCATACTGGTGAGAAAACTTTACGTGCAGATTCTTTTGAATTTTTAGGTAAAGCTTTAAAACCACTACCTGAAAAATTCCATGGTGTAACTGATCCAGAACTTTGTTATCGTAATCGTTACCTAGATTTAATTATGAATGAAGATACACGTAAGAGATTTTTACTTAAATATAAATTTATTAAAGAAATTAGACGTTATTTAGAAGATTTAGGTTATATTGAAATTGAAACACCAGTTTTAAGTAATAAAGCAAGTGGTGCTTTAGCTAAACCTTTTATCGCTCATCATAATGCTTTAGATATCGATGTATATTTAAGAAT
>CALVZI010000078.1 GCA_944372485.1 uncultured Bacilli bacterium | reverse complement strand
GAGGAAAAAGCGTAAGCCACCGATGAAGGAGAAATATCTAATCGTGAGATTAGATGCAGTCAAATTTATTTGACTTTTGTTCTATATAAAAAGGAGTGATAAAATGTTAGATAAAAAATATAATGCTAGTGAAAAAGAAATGAAATGGTTAAAATACTGGCAAGAAAATAGAGTTTATGATTTTAAACCTGATAAAAGAAAGATTTTTTCAATTGATACACCACCACCAACAGTAAATGGTAAAATTCATATTGGACATATATTTTCTTATTCTCAAACAGAAATGATTGCTCGTTATAAGAGATTAAGAGGATATAACATTTTTTATCCATTTGGATTTGAGGACAATGGATTACCAAGTGAAAGACTAGTAGAAAAAGAACAAGGTAAAAAAGCTCATGAAATTGGTCGTGAAGAATTTTCTAAATTGTGTTATGAAACAACAGATAAATACGAAAATGAATTTAAAGAATTATTTAATCGAATTGGAATTAGTACAGATTGGAATATTCATTATAAAACAGTTAGCCCATCAACAATAAAAATAAGTCAAGCATCATTCTTAGATTTAGTTAATAAGCATCATTGTTATCATAAAGAAAGTCCAGCACTTTGGTGTAATGAGTGCCTTACTTCAATTGCTCAAGCAGAATTAGAAACTAAGACTGTTAAAGCAACTTTTAATTATATTAAATTTAAAACAGTTGAAACTAATGAAGAATTTGTAATTGCAACAACAAGACCTGAATTATTACCAGCAATTGTTTGTGTATTTGTAAATCCTAATGATGAAAAGCATAAACATTTAATAGGTCAAACTGCCCACATTCCGATAATTGATGTAGAAGTTCCAATTATGGCTGATGAAAAAGTTGATCAAGAAAAGGGAACAGGAATTGTAATGTGTTGTACTTTTGGTGATCAGACTGATATTGAATGGTGGAAAAAATATAATTTGCCATTGAAATATATATTTACAAATGATGGAAGAATAATTGATTCAGTTTCTAATTATGGTGGATTAAGAATTAAAGCTGCAAGGAAAAAAATTATTGAAGATTTAGAAAGTAATGGTTATGTAGAAAAAATAGAAGAGTTAGAACACGAAGTACAAACTCATGAAAGATGTGGAAAAGAAGTAGAGTATGCAGTAATGAAACAATGGTTTATTGATACAATGTCACATAAAGATGATTTTATTAAAATAGGTAATGAAATTAAATGGCATCCAGAACACATGCATAATCGCTATAATGAGTGGGTATCTAATATTATGTGGGATTGGTGTATTTCAAGACAAAGATACTTTGGAGTACCTTTTCCAGTATGGTATTGTAAGACCTGTGGTGAACCAATCTTTGCAAAAGTAGAGGATTTACCAGTTAATCCGTTAATTGATAAACCTAAAATAACTAAATGTCCAAAATGTGAAAGTAAAACTTTTATTCCAGAAACAGATGTTATGGATACCTGGGCAACATCTTCAGTAACACCATTAATTAATATGAAATACGGTGAAAAAGAAAATTATGAAAATTTATTAAAACCAATGAGTTTAAGAACTAATGCTTCTGAAATAATTAGGACTTGGGATTTTTATACAATTGTAAAAAGTTTTTATCATTTTGGAAAAAGACCATGGGATAATGTTATGATTTCAGGATTTGTAATGGCAAATAAAGGAGAAAAAATTAGTAAAAGTAAAGGAAACTCTAAAGTTGAACCATTAGATTTAATAAACAATTATTCTGCTGATGTAGTTAGATATTGGGCTGGTACTGGTCGTTTAGGTACTGATATTGTCTTTAGTGATGAAACTTTATTAAGAGGTAGAAAATTAATAAATAAACTATGGAATGTTTCTAAATTTATTGAAATGCATTTAAGTGATTATAAAGATAAAAAATTTAATAATTTTGAATATATTGATAAATGGATTCTAGGATCTTTTCAAGAAATGGAAGAAAGTTTCATTAAATATTTAGATGATTATGAAGTAGGATTAGCTTTAAATACTTTAGAAAAATTCTTTTGGAATTTCTGTGATAATTATATTGAAATTGTAAAACATAGATTATATCGACCAGAAGAGTTTGGTGATACTCAAAGATATTCTGGACAAAAAACAGTTTATATAATACTTTATAAATTATTACAAGATTTTAGTATTTTCTTTCCATTTATTACAGAAGAAATATATCAAGAATTATATCATGATAATAAATCAATTCATTTAACGGAAATAAAACAATTAAATTATGATTTTAAAGATGAAGCATTTAATGGTAATAAAATAATTGAAATAATTAGCCAAGTTAGAGGAGAAAAATCAACAAAAAATTTATCATTAAAAACTCCAATAACAAATTTAGAAATAAGTTTAAATAATAATTTAAAACAAGCAATTATTTTAGCAAAAAAAGATTTTCAAGCAACATTATTTATAAAAGAATTAGTGTTAAATGATAGTAACGATAATTTTAAAATAAGTAATATTGAATTAGAAATATAAGATTTGCTTTTAAAAAGATTATTTGATATAATCTTTTTATGGGGCTGTCAAGGTTTCGACAGTAATGTTTTGGTATTAATGGCAAGTCGGAGGTACACGTCACGTACAAACAGAAAAATAACTGGAAAAAATAAATTAAGTATCGTATTTGGAGCATTTGCTCCAGTTTATGCCTAATTAGAAATGGCAAGTACGGCTCTTACTATTTATCTCCCATGTAGATAGATAAGGGTTCGATTTAATGGGATATACTTTTACTTAGCTTGGTAGTAAAAGAGAATTTCACAAGCTTACTTATTAATAGGTCGTTCATTACTTTTATTAATAAGGACATGTAATAATGAACTAAACTTGTAGAAGTTAATATTGTGATATTATTGGACAGCAGTTCAATTCTGCTCAGCTCCACCATTGGGAAATCTGTCCAGACTTTTAAAGTTTTGGATTTAATATAGAAAATATCAATTTCTAAAAGAAGTTGGTATTTTTTTTGTTAATTAAAGAAAGGACAGGTTTAAATGATTAATATTGT
>CALVZI010000077.1 GCA_944372485.1 uncultured Bacilli bacterium | reverse complement strand
GAAACAAGAATCTTAGATTGATAAGTATCTAATGGTGGAAGAATACTTTCTTTAGTATCTTCATAATAACTATACACTTTTAAATACCCATCAAAAATAATAACTTGACCATTTGTTTTAAATTGATAATTATTATTATCTAAAGTAACACTAGTATTATCAGTTTTAGCATCAGCCATTAAAGAAGCAAGAGCTCGATAATAAATCATACGATATAATTTAAATTCATCATTAGTTAAATATGGTTTTACACTTTCAGGAGTACGATTAATACTTGTTGGACGAATAGCTTCATGAGCATCTTGAACATTTTCTGTTTTCTTAGCTTGTTTTACATGACCAACATATTCTTTCCCATATTTAGCATTTATAAAACCATAAGTATTTTTAACAAATTCATCACTTAAACGAATTGAATCTGTACGCATATAAGTGATAAGACCAACTGTCTCATCAGCAAGCTCAATACCTTCGTAAAGTTTTTGTGCAATACTCATTGTTTTCTTCGCACTCATATTAAGTTTATTGGAAGCAAGTTGTTGTAATGTACTTGTTGTAAATGGAGCTTTTGATTTTTTATTTTTAGTTTTCTTAGAAACATCAGCAATTTTAAAAGCATTTCCAAGTTTAGACATTACTTCATTTACTTCAACTTCATTATGAATTTCTAATTTTTTATTGTTAAAAGTTTGTAAATCCGCATCAAAATCTTTAAAGTGAGCAGTTACAGTCCAGTATTCTTCTGGATTAAAAGCTTCTATCTCACGTTCTCTATCAACTATTAATTTTAAAGCAACACTTTGAACACGTCCAGCACTCTTTCCATCTGTTTTAGATTGAATTAATTTACTTAAACGAAAACCAATAATACGATCTAATATTCTTCTAGCTTCTTGTGAATTTACTAAGTCATCATCAATCTTACGTGCATGATTAAATGATTCTTTTACCGCATTCTTTGTAATTTCATTAAAAACAATACGTTCATAATTATCTTCGTTTAAACCTAAAACATCATAAAGATGCCAAGATATTGCTTCCCCTTCACGATCGGGGTCGGTTGCAAGATAAACAAAAGAAGAATTTTTTACATCTTTTTTTAATTCATCAATTACTTTTTTCTTTCCTTTAATAGTTGTATATTTAGGTTTAAAATGATTTTCAATATCTACTCCAAGACCAAATTTACCACTTGTTGATAAATCACGTACATGTCCTTTAGAAGATACTACTTTATAATCTTTTCCTAAATATTTTTCAATTGTTTTACTTTTTGATGGAGATTCCACAATAACTAATTTTTTTGTCATAGTCCACGTCCTTTGTATCAATAAAGTTATACACGATTTTTTTTATGTTGTCAATAACCCCTCTATAATTATATACTACAAAACTTTTTATTTTCCTTCTTACTTGTCAAAAAAAATAATTTATCATATAATGTTTATAGCTAACACTCTAGAAAGGAGTTTTTGAGGTTAGTAGCGCCAGATCCTACGGGATGACGAGGTAAGTAGTTATCGAAAATTCGGCGGATTCTACTTCGGTTAATGGAATCGTTAGATATATGACAAAAAATAAAATTAAAATTATAACAAAACATATATCACCATTATATAAAGGAGAATTTTATGTGTGGAATTGTTGGATATGTAGGAAAGCGTAAAGCTCTACCTATTCTTTTAAATAGTTTAAAAGCTTTAGAATACCGTGGATATGATTCAAGTGGTATTGCGTATATAAAAGATAATAAAATTAATATTATCAAAAAAGAAGGAAAAATAAAAAATTTAGAAAAATTTTTAAATGTAGATGAAGATACTTTTATTGGTATTGGTCATACAAGATGGGCAACTCATGGTGTACCAAATGAGACAAATGCCCATCCTCATAGAGTTGGAAAAATTACTTTAGTTCATAATGGAATTATTGAAAATTATGAAGAACTTAGAAGTAAATTAAAAAAAGATGGATATAAGTTTGTTAGTGAGACAGATACAGAAGTTGTAAGTGCGCAAGTAGATAGTATTTATAAAAAGAATAATGATATGATTAAAACTTTAGATGAAGTTAAAGATATATTAGAAGGAACATATGCCTTAGGTATTATATGTGATGATGATCCAAATAATATTTATGCGATTCGTAAAGATAGTCCATTAATTATTGGAAAGAAAGATGATGAATATTTTATCGCATCAGATGTTCCAGCCATTTTAACTTATACCAAAGATTATTATTTACTTGAGAAAGATGAAGTTGCTGTTTTAAATAATAAAGTTACTTTCTATTTAAATAATAAAGAAATAGAAAAAGAATTAAAAAGTTTTGAGGGTGATGCATCAAGTGTTTCTAAATGCGGTTATGAACATTTTATGATGAAAGAAATGATGGAAGAACCTGATGTTTTACATAAAACAGTTGAGAAAATGAAACAAGAAAAATTCTCATTAAAAAAATATAAAAGTATTGATATTATTGCATGTGGTAGTGCTTATCATACTGGTTTAGTTGGTAAATATTTAATTGAGAATTATGCAGATATTAAAGTTGATGTTCATATTGCATCAGAATATCGTTATTCTAAATTATTTAAAAAAGATAAAAATTTAGTTATTGTTATATCACAATCTGGTGAGACTGCTGATACCCTAGCTGCATTAAAACTAGCCAAAGATAATAATATGGACACTTTAGGTATTGTAAATGTTAAAGAAAGTTCAATTGCTAGAAATGCAGACTTTGTAATATATACAGAAGCTGGTCCTGAGATTGCCGTGGCAACTACTAAGGCATATTTATCCCAAGTTACAACTCTATCTATGTTAGCTTTAAAAACAGCTTTAGATAAAAAATTAATAACTAAAAATAAATATGATGAAGTTATTAAAGAATTTAATGTTGGAGCTTTAAAAATAGAAAAATTACTGCATTATGATTACTCTAAAATAGCAAACTACATAAAAGATAAAAACGATTTATTCTATTTAGGTCGTGGACTTGATTATGCGCTAGCTATGGAAGGAAGTTTAAAGTTAAAAGAAATATCATATTTACACAGTGAAGCTTATGCATCAGGAGAACTTAAACATGGTACTATTTCTTTAATTGAAGAAGGAACACCAGTAATAAGTGTTATGGTAGATAATAATATTATTTCTAAAAGTATTAGTAATAATAAAGAAGTTAAATCTCGTGGTGGTTATGTTATTTGTATAACTAATAGTGAAATACCAAAAGATAGTTATGATGAAGTAATAACTGTTCCAAATATAAATGATTTTGTTAACCCAATTCTTGCTTTAATACCTATGCAGATGATTAGTTATTATGTTGCTAAAGCAAGAGGTTGTGATATTGATAAACCTAAAAATTTAGCTAAATCAGTTACAGTGGAATAAAAAAAAGAGTCAAGATTTTCTTGACTTTTTTAGTTAAAGAAAGGATTATATCTTTTCTCATCATTTAAAGTTGTAGATGGTCCATGTCCGGGATAAATAATAAAATCATCACTATACTCTTTTATTTTATTAATAGACTTAATCATTTCATTCATATTACCACCAGGTAAATCAGTTCTACCAATACTATTTTTAAAAATGAAATCTCCTACAAACATTACTTTTTCTTCATTAAAAATAATAGTAATTAAATCTTCTTTATGACCCGGAGTATATAAAACATTAAAAGTAAAATCTCCAATATTATTTACTCCTTCATTTAAATTACTATAGTCATAAACTTTAGTTTGATATTTATTTTTTAATTCTTCCAAAGCTCCAATATGATCAAAGTGATAATGGGTAATAATTATTCCATCAACAATATAATTATCAATTTTAGAACTTATTTTATCAAATTCATCACCTGGATCAATTATCAAAATATGATTATTTTTACTTAAGATATAACAATTAGTTTCAATAAGTCCAACAATTACTTTTTCTATTTTCATTAAAAGTAAGGATTTTCTTCTTTCTCATCTTTTAATTTTGTTATATCTCCATGACCTGTATATAATTTTGTATTATCAGGATATTTTTTTATTTTAATAATTGAACGATATAAACTATTTCGATTACTATCTTCATATTTTAAACTTCCAACACTCCCCTTTAACACAGTACATCCTACAAACATTGCTTTATCTTTTACAAAATATAAACTTATACTATCTTTAGAATGTCCTGGTGTTCTTAGAACATCAAATTTAAATTCTTTTATTCTTCTATATCCTGGTTTTAAATTATTATGATCAAATACTTTAGTATTATAATAATCTTTTAATTCTAAAGCGCAACCATTATGAGCTTCATGATTATGAGTTATAATTATTCCTCTTACTTTTTTAGAACCAATTTCTTTTTTTATTTTGTCACTTTCAGCACCTGGATCAATTATTAAAACTTTTCTATTTATTTCTAATAAATAACAATTAGTTTCTTTTTCCCCTACAACTACTTTCTTAATCTTCATACTTTATTTCTCCTTTAAATATAAGACTTATAATGTCTTTTTTTATTTCATCACTAATTCCAATACCAGCAGCTAACTTATGTCCCCCACCATTAAACTTACTTGCAATAACACTTACATCAACTTCTCTACTTCTAAGACTAATACCCCCATTTAAATTAATTATAACAATAAAATCTAAGTTTTTATTTCTATTTAGTAATTCATTACCTATTTCACTACGATACTTTTCGGCAAATACAATACCTACATTATAATCCCCGTATTTACATACAGTCATTCTAAGTTCTCTTTTATCAATATATCTTTTTTCTTCATCGTTTAATATTTCTAATATTTTTTCTTCAAATTCATTAAACTTAAAACATTTATCTTCTTTTAAGTGTTTAGTAAATTCTGTTATATATCTTTGAACACCATAGAAATCAAATAAATTACCTAATTTAGGAGCAACTTCATCTTTATTTTGTTCAAATAACCACAAATCTAAATTTTTAACACTACTAACATATTCATTTAAAACCTTTGTTTCTTTTAAACCAATAGTTTTTAAATAATTATAAAATAAAGTTGTTCCGCATTCATTAATATCAATCGTTACAAAATCTAAATTACTCGCATACAAATGAGTTTTGTGATGATCAAATACTTTAAATTTATTTTTATAATTACTTTCATTAATTAATTTATAAGAAGCTTCTGGAACTGTTAAATCAGTAATATAAATATTATTATAAATACTTAAATCAGTTTTTAATAATTCATCTAAATAGGCTTCTACTTCATAAACATCTAATAATTTATAATCATAATTAATTCCTAATACATTTAAAAGTATTAAAGGACTTACCCCATCAATATCTTTAATATGACTAATAATTAAATCTTTCATTTTTTATCACCTAACAATTCTTTTACTGGGCCATAAGTTTTACGATAACCATCAATTAAACCATACTTGTGAATTGCTTCTAAATGTTTTTTGGTTGGATATCCTTTATGTTTAGCAAATCCATACTCTGGATACTTTTTATCAAGTTCAATCATCATGTGATCACGTGTTACTTTTGCAAGAACACTTGCAGCCGCAATACTTATACTCTTAGCGTCTCCTTTAATAATAGAAGTATTGGGTATATCAAGTTCTAGAGGCATCGCATCAATTAATACGTGTTCCAAAGGAATTTGATCTCTTACTTTATTAATTGCCATAATCATCGCTTCTTTAGTAGCTTGATAAATATTTATTTCATCAATTCTTTCTGGGCTAGCTTCCCCTATTCCATAAGCAATACAATTTTCTTTTATATACTTATAATATTCTTCTCGTTTCTTTTCAGTTAGTTTCTTTGAATCAGTTAAACCTTCTAATTTAAAATCTTTAGGAAGAACACAACATGCAGTAACTACCGGACCAATTAAAGGACCACGTCCAACTTCATCTACTCCCCCAATATAATTAATTCCCTCTTTTTCAAGTTCATGTTCATATTTATATAAATCAACTATTTCTTTCATTCTTAACACCCAAAAATATTATATAACTTAATTAAAATTAAAGCTAGTTTTATTTACAAAAATTTGATATAATACGTTAAATTGGAGTGATTATATGAATAGATTTGTAATATTTCTAGATATAGATGGTGTATTAAATGGTGAAGAACAATTTGAACCAGGTATAAATTTTTCTAAAGAAAGTGTACTTACTTTAAAAAGATTAGTGAAAAAGAATAATACAGAAATTGTTTTAACAACTTCATGGCAAGGAATAGGAGACAAAAAAACCAGAGAAAAAATTGTTAAAATATTTAATAATATTAATATTCATATAAATGACTTTATTAATCCAAACTTAGATGGAAAACTTTTGGATAAAACTATTTCTAATAGAGTTTGTGGAATTATAGATTATTTAAAAAATAATCAAAATATTAACTATGTTATATTAGATGATGAATATCAAAATGAATATAAATTATTTAATTTAAACTATTATAAAACTAATACTTACGTTGGTTTAAAAGAAAAAGATTTAGATAAAATTACGTTTTCAAATATAATTTCTAAAAGAATTAATTATTTAGAATATCAAGAAAATATACGAAGTAAAACTAGAAAAATAAAAAAATTATGTTTAACTATTAAAAATATTAAAAAATAAAATGAGTTACACCATCTAAATAAGGTGTTAACTCATTTTTTGTTAACTAAAAATTTTTTTATTTTTTTCATTAATTTTATATTTTCTTGATTTATTTCATTTAATTTTATTCTATCTTCTTTTAATTGTTCTTTTCTTAATTCATATAATTGTTTTTGACACCACTTAGGACAATCCTCAATTTTAACAAATATTTTTTTAAATATTTCTCTTTCTTTATTTATTAAATCATTATTATTATCTTTAACCCCAGAAGACATTTTCAATACACTTGGACCAAATTGATTATTTAAATTTTTTAGTCTTATATAAATTCCAGTATTAGAAGCATTAACTATAAAATTTGAATTAACAGATTTTATATTTGTTTTTTTATCTCTTCCATCTAGATAATCAGAAATATTTAAAAAATCATCATATAAATTAGATAATTCTAACTTTAAAATTTCAAAAATTTTCTTACCATTTGAATCACTAGGATTAACCATACATAATTCATTGTTCTTTTTGCAGATCTTTATTTTCCGAAATCCCAAAAAATCTATTTCAAAAGTTTTATTGTTATAATCAAGTGGATATATTAAAATCCCACCTTCATAATTAATAACTTTTTTTAACTTTTCTTCAAACTTAGTTCGATAACTTTCTAACATCATATAATAATTATTTTTTATGTTTTCTATTACAATTGCAAAATCATATAATGAAATAGAATTTTCATCTTTATTTTCTGGATATGTAAGAAAAATTTCTAAATCTTTTATTGCTTCTTCCCATAAAGAATATGTCGAACGATTTGCGAATGAACTTTCTTTATAGACTTTAGTTTCAATAGCTTGATTTGTATAAAAATTAACTTGTTTATTATCCTCTAAATATTGAACAGTATAAAATATTACATTAGAATTATTTTCTAAAATTATTCTTATACATCTTTCTAATTCATAAACACTTACATTTCTAATATTAGTAATTACTAAATTTTTTTCAATATTTTTTGTAGGTAAAACAACTTCTTCATCATATACAATTTTTTTATTTACAATTGTAGTATTATTTATATTTGGTACGTTATCCAAATGATTTATTATTATTCTAAACATATTTTCACACCTAACTAATTTTAATGTATTATATAACATCTTTCAATCAAAAATCAATATTTTTTAATAAATGAATTAGATTAAAAAAGTTATTACGGTTAACCGTAATAACTTTTTATTTTTAGAAATTATTACACTCATATCATTTTTAAAGTAGTCGAATTCGACCACTTTAAAATTTAACATTTACAAGATCATAGATTATTTAAAAAATAACCTTAATATTAACTATGTTATATTAGATGATGAATATCAAAATGAATATAAATTATTTAATTTAAACCATTATAAAACTAAAACTTTAATTGGTTTAAAAGAAAAAGATTTAGATAAACTTACGTTTTCAAATATAATTTCTAAAAGAATTAATTATTTAAAATATCAAGAAAATAAACGTATTAAAACTAGATAAATAAAACAATTATGTTTAACAATAAAAAATGCATAAAAAAATTTGTATAAATATTAATTTTACAAAAAGAACTATAATAGTTCTTTTTGTTATTAAATTATATTGTATACAAACTTTAATTAGTTACTATCTTGACCATAATCTAAATTTACACTAAACGTAATGTCTTCTTCAGGTATTGTATCCGCTGATGATAACCATTCTATTTTAACTTGGAATGTTACTGTATCACTACTTGGCAATTTAGAACTTTCTGTTATTCCTGATGTTGTTAAAGAAAATTTTGAATCACTAGGTTGATTTAAAACTAAATCATTTAAAACAGCATTTAAATTACCTTTGTTTTCTACTGTTACATCATATACAGCATATGATCCAGGTTTTTTTAAATTTGTTTTAAAAGAAGCAGTTGTTGAACCAACTCCACTTGTTGATACATCAGTTGCATCCTTTGAACTTCCAGCTTTAAATGCAATATTAGTTATTCGAACATTGAAATCACTTGCAATATTTGATGTACCTTCTACTCGTAAAGAACTACTAAGTGCTGAATAAGCAATTCCCATTACAACAACCATAATCATTAATACTACTATGATAACATCTTTTCTCTTTTTTGTAGACATATTCACCTATACCATCTCCTTATTATTAATTTTAAATTAAAAGCTTAGTTTTGTCAATAGTATATTTCTAATTTATAAATGTATTTTTATTCTAAAATTTTTTTACATAAATTATTAATTTTTTGTCCTAAACATTTTAATTAAAAAGTTATCATAACACTATCATTTTCTTATATAATTTATATTTCTTATTATTATATACTTTAATATAACCTAAATAATTTTTATGATTCTTCTTAACTTTTCTTTTATTTTTATTACTCATAAAAACTATTACTTTATTATTTATAACTTTAAATCTATAACCTAAGAAATTAATACCTTCTCGTTTAGGAATAATAACTGTTTTATTATTTAATTTAAGTTCTATTTTTTCTAATTCTTTTTTTATTTTTTTTAAACAATATTTTAAATATTCTTTATCTTCATGTATTAATATAAAATCATCCATATATCTTATATAATACTTTATTTTTAATTTTTCTTTTATATAGTGATCTAAGTTATTAAGATAAAGTATTGCGAATATTTGACTAGACATATTACCTATAGGTAGTCCATAACCATATCTAAATTTAGGTATATCAACTTCTTTATCAATATAAGACTTAATATAACTTTTATTAGTACTATCAATAATAGTAAATAATATATTTAATACATTATTACTTTTTATTTTAGATTTTAACATATCTTTTAATTTATTATGAGATATACTATAAAAATATTTATTAATATCACACTTTAATATATAAAAGTTATTATATTTAACTTCATTTAAATACTTTTTTAATAATTTAACACCATAAGAAGAACCTTTATTACATCTAGTAGCTATATTACTATTTATAAATATTTTATCTAAATAACTTAAATAATATGTACTAACAAAATGATTTATTATTTTATTACTTATATCTTGACTCATAATTAATCTTTTTTTAGGTTCATAAATACAAAATATATTGTATTTACCACCATCATAAGTTTTATTCTTTAATACTTCATAAATATTACTTATATTAGAACTATAATAATCTTCAAATAAAATTATTTTATTTTTATTTCTAATATTTCTTTTATTTTTTTTATATACAAACTCTATATTATTTATAGTTATATAATCATCATAATTTATTTTTATCCTTCTCACTTCTTAACCACCCATAACTTATTTTTATAATATCTCTAAGTAATCTAGATAAATATAAAAATCTTTTATAAGATAAACAACCCTTTTCTTTACTTAAAAATAAATAATAATCAATCATCTTTAATTTACTTAATAATTTATATAAATCATTAGTTCTATCACTATAACTATAATTAATATTATAAATAAGTTCTAATATATAATAAACATCTTTTAAAATTAAATCTTTAAGTACTAATTCTTTCTTAGGAAAATATGCAATATCACTTTCTACAACAATAATAAATTCTTTAACTTTTTTATTTAAAACAAATTCATTTACACCACTCTTCATAATACTCTAACATATTTTCTTTTCTAATTTTAGTTTCAATTAAACTTAATACTTTATTTATTCTTTCTTCTTTTCTATATAATTCTTTACCAATTAAAACATATTTATTATAACAATTATTTATAGAACTAACTTTAATATAATCGAAATCATTATTATATATAATATAACTAATATGTTTATGAGTTAATAATTCTACTAAATCATCAATAATACTAACAGGAAAACCTATTCTTTTACCATCTACAATTCTATAACGTGTAAAATACCAAATAATATATATATCATCGTTAAATACTCGATAAAAAGATCCAAATTTAACAAATATTACAAATTCACTATGACTATTTTTAATCATCTCATACATTTCTATTTTTTTCATATATTCTCCTTACTATTAAAGACATTATAACACACACACACACACACACACCTGTCAAGAGAAAATCAAAAAAAATACGAAAAAATTTCGTATTCTCATATATAATCATTTACCAAAATATTCTTCTTCCAATATTTGTACCAAAGCTTATTTTATGATTACTTATATTTAGGATTACTCCAAGGTATAAGATTGTTTCCATAGCTTCTCTAAATAGAAATACTCTATTTACCTCAGTTTTATGGAATCTGGGCGCACACCATTCGCATTAGACACAGAATTGTTGTTCGCATTACCGTCATTGTTCACGTTCCAAGCATTAGAAGCACGTTTACATCCTATACCTGCACCCCCTGTGGCAAATACGCCACGTGGGGGATTACTTATTTCGTATTATCGTTTCAACCACCTTATATCTCATATGGTGAGTTTGGAGTACCATTACCTCCGGTAATGGTTATTTCAGATGAGACATTTATAACTGGACGCAAGCCGCCCGCAGAAGACACAGGATTGTCGTACGCAAAGCCAAAGTTGAACACAAACCAAGCACGACTGGCACTATATGGTATTGCTGTCCAATAATCTTGCGCATTATTATAACTATTTGCAACAGTATGATTTTTTGAAAGAATAGTCTCACTTTGCCCTGATAACATTTCTCCTATTCTTATTAATCCTACACTTCCATTATACGGATTACTTTTACTATCTAAATTTGTTTTATAATTATATGTAGTCGAAGAACTTCCCCAATAATCTCCGTGATACCATGTTGTACTTGCAAGTTTAGCTTTTTCACCTTCATTATTATTACTTAACCAATTTATGAAATTATCTTCATTTATTGTTGTACACAATGTACAATTTGTTCCATATTCCATTTTATCTGATGAATCTATAGTTCCATTATTATCACTATCATAATATCCATCTAGTATTAGTTTTGTTCCACTTGTCCCTGTTTCTACTACTCGATAATTTCTTCCTGCATATGTTACGTATTCTCCTACCTGGCTATTATCTTTTAAAGTTCCTGTTACACTACTACTTTTAGCTTCGAACATATATGGATCCGTTAGAGTACCATTACCTCCGGTAATGGTTATTTCAGATGAGACATTTATAACTGGACGCAAGCCGTTCGCATAAGACACAGAACGGTCGTTGCTCGCAAAGCCATAGTTGTACACATACCAAGCATTACCGGCACTATATGGTGTTAATGTCCAAAAATATTGTGAATTTACTAAATAACTTGATGAACCCCTTGCTAAATTATATTCATCATATGACAATAAACCTACATATTGTGGTGTTGTTGATAAATTATTTGAACACGTTGTTCGTGATGCTGTTTTATCTGTTGTAGTTTCACTACACCATGTTTGTTTTACTAAATATTCTTTATTTTTTAATTTTGGATAAAAATAATTATTTAACCAATCATTCGCATAACTATTATCATATTGTTCAGCAGTATCAGTCGCTCCCCATGGGATTAATGTAACATCTTCTTCTGTAATCATACGTATACTTCCATCTGCATTCTTTCCCATGATTCGCCACATAAAACCATTAAACCACACATAGTTGTTAGTTGGTTTACCGTTTAGATATGTTCCATCTAAATAATTATAGGTTGTACCACTACTTAATAATGTATTAGTTATTTCTGTTACTGTTTGTTGCTCTGGTTCAGGTTCCGGAGCATTTCCACTATCTTGTGTAAAATTAAGTCTTAGTGTTAATTGTTTTGATTCTTCTGGTAGGCTTGTTGCTAAAGAATCAAATGTTACTATTACTTTAAATGTTTTCGATTCATTTACTTGTAATTTTGTATATCTTGTTATTCCACTTATTTTAAAAGTTATATCTGTTGGAGCTTTTTCATTGGCTTCATCTATTCCTTCGATACTTTCTAAATAAGCATCTAACTTGCCTTGATTTTGTACTGTTACATTATATTCAGCACTACTTCCTGGTTTTTCTAAATTTACTTGAAAAGTTGCTGTGGTTGGAGCTGTTATTTCTTTTTTTACAGTGTTTGCCCCATTCATTGTTCCTTCCTGTATATCAGTAAATATTACTTTAAAATCACTAGTAATACTTGAAGTACCATTAATTGTTAAATAACTACTTAGTGCTGAGTATGCTATAGTCATACCTACTAACATTACTATTAAAATTCCTAAAATTATGTTTTTTCTTCTAATAGAACTTCTGTACATAATTAACACCATCCTCTATTATTAATATTAAAATAATATTTTAGTTTTGTCAAGATACTTTTTTGTCTTATTTTTAGAGTTTGCTAAAAAAGATTGTAATTTTACAACCTTTTATATCTAATAATTTTTATTTAATTACCTATTATATTTGTTTATAATTATTAACATTATTTTTTTCTTTTATATAATAATAATTGACAATATTATTGTAAATATAATCATAAATTAATACTTGATTTTTATTGTTAATAATACAATTAACTATAATTAATGAAATTTTTTAATATTTATTACCTCTTTCATTATTTATAGTTTTAATAATTACTTCATATCTAATTAAAATATCATCAGACAACATTGACTCTATCCCTATTTGTTTATTTGGTATTAATTCATTTCTTATATTATCTAATAAGTCATGTATTCTTAATGAATCATCATAAGTAACTATATCTAAGTTTTTATTTTGGTAATAATAATTAACCCAATTTAATAATTCATTTAGTACTATCTCATAATTTTCTCTTACTTCTTTTAACGAATCTAATTTAATAGCAATTCTTAAATTACCAATAATATTAGCAAAATCACTTATTAATTTTCTATTAATCATATAATTATATACACTTTCTATTTTTATTTTACAACGATATTAACTAGTTTTTTAGGTACTACAATTACTTTAACTATTTCCTTATCTTTAATGTGTTTTTGAACATTTTCAATTTGTTTTGCAAGAGTTTCCATTTCTTCTTTTGGTGTATTTATATCCACTGTTATTTTACCTCTTACTTTACCATTTACTTGAACTACCATTTCAAATTCTTGAGCTTTTGTTTTTTCTTCATCATATGTTGGCCATGGTTCATAAGCAATGGTATCTGTATGTCCTAATATTTGCCACATTTCTTCACCAATATGAGGTGTTATACAACTTAACATTTTAATAAATCCTTCGGCATATTCTTTTGGACATGTACCTAATTTATAACATTCATTTACAAATATCATCATAGCACTTATAGCTGTATTGAAAGCTAGTTCTTCAAAGTCATGTGTTACTTTTTTTACCATAATGTTATATGCTTTTTTTTTTTTTTTGTCGTTGTCATTTGTTAAGGTTTTGTTATTTGTAAAGAAACGCCATACTCTTTCATTGAAACGTCTTTCACCTTCT
>CALVZI010000076.1 GCA_944372485.1 uncultured Bacilli bacterium | reverse complement strand
CTTTTTGTAAAGAACTTTCCTAATATATAAAAAAATATGTTAATTAAAATAATTAATCAACATATTTTCTTTAACTTCATTGGTAACTTTTTTAGCTTCTTCTCTAGCTTTTGCAGTTCCTTCTTGTAAAATTTTATCTACAACTTCTGGATGTTCTTCATAATATTTATGTTTTTCTTGAATTGGTTTAAGATATTCTTCCATGGCTGCAATTAATTCCTTCTTACAAGCAACACACCCACGACAACCTTCTTTACATTCAGAACATACTTTTTCAACATTAGGGTTTACTAATTTGTGATAACTATAAACCATACAAACTTCTGGATCTGCTGGATCATCTTTACGAAGTTTTTTAGGATCAGTAGTAGCTCCCATAATTTTTTTTGTTATTTCTTCTTTACTATCAGATAAATAAATAGCGTTATTTAAGCTTTTACTCATTTTATTACCATCTAATCCCTTAATACGTTTATTTTCACTTAATAAAGCATTAGGTTCAATTAAAGTCTCTCCATATATATGATTAAATTTACGAACAATTTCACGACATTGTTCTATAAGAGGTAATTGATCTTCACCAACAGGAATAACTTCTCCTTTAAAAGCTGTAATATCAGCTGCTTGACTAACAGGATAACCTAAAAAACCATAAGTTATACTTTCACCATCATTACCAAATAACTCTTTTTTTTGCTTTGCTTCAGTTTTTACTGTAGGATTACGATATAATCTTGAAACAGTAACTAAGTTAGAATAAAAAACAGTTAATTCAGCTATTTCTGGAATCATTGATTGAATAAATATAGTTGACTTTTTTGGATCAATACCAGCTGATAAATAATCGATTGTAACTTCTCTAACATTATTTTTTACTTTTTCCGGATTATCATAATTATCTGTTAAAGCTTGCACATCAGCAATTTCAAAATAACAATCATAACTATCTTGTAATTTAACCCAATTTTGTAAAGTACCAAAATAATGTCCTAAGTGTAAACGTCCAGTTGGTCGCATTCCTGATAAAATTCTTTTCTTCATAATATCACCTTCAAACTTAATACTTAAATTATAACACATTTTTTTAATTTATAACACTTAAGTATAAAGCACTTAAAAAAGTATTAGGAAAAAATACAAAAATACTATACAATAACGTTATATTATTACTACTCTTTTTAAGTTCATTATAAATATAAAGAGCTAAATTCTTACTACCAATATTTTTTTCTAATTTATAAATAGGACTATCTAATTTAATATTTACTTTACTGTTTTTTATATTATTAATTAATAATTTATTAAATTCTTTATACGAATATATTTTACTTTCTTCTAATTCAAAAATTTTACCACAATTTTCAATTATTTTTAAAAAGTTATTACCACTTATAAATTTTTTATAATTTCTATTAACTTTTATTTCTTTAGTATTTGAAAATATAGATTTAAATTTATTAACCATTTTTTCAAAATATAATTTTTTAATTTTTATAATTTCATTTTTTCTAAATGAATAAATATTTCCATCTAACTTATTAAATTTTTTTAATGTATCATTATATCCAAAATTAATTGCTTGAATACTATATTTTTTATCAAAATTTAAAAAAAATTTTAACTTATTATTTGGTTTTATTAGTGTAATTGGAATATTTGTTTTATACTTTTCTTTATCATAATTATTATTTAAATCAACTGCTATTATTTTTTTAGCTCCTAATTTTATAGCTAAGTTAATAGGTATATTATCAAAGTATCCACCATCTATATATAAATTATCACCAATTTTTTTCTTTTTAAAAACTGGATAACAAGAAGCACTAGCTAAAACATAATCTTTTAATAAATGTTTAGGAATTTCTTTTTTAGTTAATTGAAGTGCTTTTAAATTAGTAAAATCAATTGTTACTAATCCATAATTAATTTTACTTTTATAAAATTTATTTATATTAATTGTATTATTAATTAATTTTTGTAAACCACTTACTTCCATCCCACCACTTGTAAATACATCTAAATAACTTGTAATATTATTTTTAAAATTATTATTATAAATTTTACTATAATCTAAGTTTTTCCACAAATTAATTCCCTTATCCAAATCATCTTGAACCATTAATACACCATTTAAAGCACCAACACTTGTTCCAGTTACAATATCATAATTTATTCCTAATTTTTTTAAAGCTTTCCATACTCCAATCTGATAAGCACCTCTTGAACCACCACCTGACAAAACAATTGCTATGCTCACAATATCACCTATTAAAGTTTATTCTTAAAAAAATATAGTAGACAAAAAAAATAATAAAAGATATAATGTTGTAGGTGATACTATGATTATTTTTTTAAATTATTTCTTATTATTTATTATTTATTCTTTTTTAGGATGGCTTATCGAAATTACAGTTTTTTTAATAAGTGAAAAACATTTTACACCAAGAGGATTTTTAATTGGACCTTATTGTCCAATTTATGGTTTTGCATCTATAATAATGATTACATTATTAAACAAGTATTTTAATGATCCATTAATTGTTTTTGTTTTAAGCTCAATAATTGCTTCAATTTTAGAATACTTTACAAGCTATATTATGGAAAAAATATTTAATGCAAGATGGTGGGATTACAGCGATAGAAAACTAAATATTAATGGAAGAATCTGTTTAGTAAATTCTATATTATTTGGTATGCTTGCATTAATTTTAATTTATCTTGTAAATCCATTTATAGTTCAAATAATAAATTCTATTCCAAAAGTATATTTTATATTTATATCTAGTGTTTTATTAACTATATATATTATTGATAATATCGTTACATTTAATATAATGTTTAAAATTAGAACATTTACTAAAGCATTAAAAAAAGATTATACAGAAGAAATGACAAAAAAAGTTAGAAAAGCATTATTAGAACATTCATTTATAACTAGAAATATTTTAAAATCTTTTCCTAGATTAGAAATTAAAGGATTTGAATCAAAAAAAGAAAAAATATTTAATTTTATTAATTCAAAAAAATCATCGTTAAAATGATTTTTTTATAAATATTTTTTTAATTTATCAATCGCACTTTCTTGAAATTTTAAAAATGATTCTACAAACTCTTTTAGATTATCATCTAAATAATCCTTATATTGAGATAATTTCTTTTCCATATCAATACTTCCCATCGAAATTCCTTTTACTAACATATCCGCAATACTAGAGTCACTATTATCCTCTTTAACTTCTTTACTAACCCCCATATTACCCATTATTTTGGTAACAAAATTTTCTTTTTCTGGTTTTACTCCATCTTTATCTAATAATTCTTTAGTTTGATCTTTAAAACTTTGATACTCTTTTAAAACATCTTCAACACTATCTTTAATTTTGTTATCCTTTTCTTTTAAATCTTTAAGTAATTTACTTAAAACAGATACACTCATATCACAATCTTTATAAATGTGAATTAATACTTCATTATTTTCTTTCATTTTTTCACCTCAAATATATTATGTTATAAAAAAATAGTTTTATACATATATTGTTATGGGCATATTTAACACACATATAAAAAAATTTAGAATATATTATAGTGAAATTAGAAGGGGTGGATTATATGTGTAATGATAAAAAAAATAATGATTGCAAATGCTTAGCTGAAATATTAACAGTGATATGTATTTTACAAGAAAACTCTGAATGTGCAGATAATTGTTTAGACACTTGTGATCGTGGATTCTTAGGATGTTCTCCAGTTGCTGTAAAATGCAATACAAGACCAATCATACTATACAATTGTTGCAATGGTAACCCATGGGCATTTCCAATAACAAAAGAAGATGTTACATGTGATGAAGCAAGCAATTGTTCAAGAGTATTACGTGTTGAAAAAATTGATGGATGCTGTGCTACATTCCGTGTACTACAACCAAATCCAGATACAACACAAAGTGCTACAATTCCATATGTTGCAACAAACTCATTTTGTACTGTAAATCTTAACTGTGTTGGAGCATTACGTTGTTTGCAAGATACTTTTGTTGAATGTTTATAAAAGGTAAAAAAGGTAAATAATATTATTTACTTTTTTTATTGAAGAAAATAAATAAATGTGATATTATGTATATAGATGAGAGATTTCTCATAAAATAAAAATGGATATACCTATTTTATTAGGTACACCCAAAAATGTTTTTTTTGAAATGCACACTAATAATTGTTAGTGTGCAATTTTTTTATTTAAATAATATTATAAATATTAAAATAAATAAAAGGAGAATTATGATATAGAGAGATTCTTCTCTTTTTGTCATAATACCACCTCCTTATCTAATAAGGAGTGCACCTAACAATTAAGTATATCCAAAAATATATTATAAATTATTCTTAT
>CALVZI010000075.1 GCA_944372485.1 uncultured Bacilli bacterium | reverse complement strand
GTTTTACCATGGTCAACGTGTCCAATTGTACCAATGTTAACATGTGGTTTTGAACGATCAAATTTTTCTTTTGCCATTTTAATTTCCTCCTCTTTTCATATACATAACTATTTTATATTATTCAAACAAAAATAGCAAGCTTTTTTTATTTAATTATTAATAAATTCCAAATATTGTTAATTAAATTAACGATTTCCACCATTTTTCTTAATAATTTCTTCAGTGATATTTCTTGGTGCTTCTTCATAGTGGTCAAATACCATTGTGAAGTTTCCACGTCCTTGAGTATTTGAACGTAAGCTTGTTGCATATCCAAACATTTCAGCAAGTGGAACCATTGCATTAATTGCAAGAGCATTACCACGTGATTCTTGTCCTAGTGGACGTCCACGACGTGATGTAATATCACCCATAACATTACCAAGATATTCATCTGGTGTAATTACTTGTACTTTCATAATTGGTTCAAGTAATACTGGTTTACATTTTTTAGCAGCTTCTTTTAATGCTAAGCTAGCAGCAACTTTATAAGCAGCTTCACTAGAGTCTACATCATGATATGATCCATCAAATAATGTTGCTTTAATATCAACCATTGGATATCCAGCAAGAACACCTGTTTTCATAGCATCTTGTAAACCTTTATCTGTTACTGGAATATATTCACGAGGAACTACCCCACCAACAACTGCATCAACGAATTCATATCCTTTATCAGGATTTGGTTCAAACTTAATCCAAACATGTCCATATTGTCCACGTCCACCAGATTGTTTAATGAACTTACCTTCACATTCAGCAGCTTGAGTAATTGTTTCACGATAAGAAACTTGTGGTTGACCAATATTAGCTTCAACACCAAATTCACGTTTCATACGATCAACAATGATATCTAAGTGAAGTTCACCCATACCAGCAATAATTGTTTGACCAGTTTCATGATTTGTACTTGCACGGAAAGTTGGATCTTCTTCAGCTAATTTTTGTAAAGCTGTAGCCATCTTATCTTGATCAGCTTTTGATTTAGGTTCAACAGCAAGTTCAATAACTGGTTCTGGGAATTCCATTGATTCAAGAATACAAGCTTTCTTTTCATCACATAATGTATCCCCAGTAGTGGTATTTTTAAGTCCTACTGCAGCAGCAATATCTCCAGTAAATACTTCTGTAATTTCTGTACGATTATTAGCATGCATTTGTAGAATACGTCCAATACGTTCTTTAGTATCTTTTGTTGAGTTTAAGATATAAGAACCACTATTTAGTTTTCCTGAATATACACGGAAGAATGTTAATTTTCCTACGTATGGGTCAGTCATAACTTTAAATGCTAATGCACTAAATGGTTCAGAATCTGATGGATGACGTTCAATTTCGTTTCCATCCATATCAACACCTTTAATTGATGGAATATCAATTGGAGCTGGCATGTAATCAACAACAGCATCTAATAATAATTTAGTACCTTTGTTTCCTAAAGCAGTACCGCACATTACTGGGAAGAATTCAACAGCAAGTACACCCTTACGAATAGCACTCTTAATTTCTTCAACAGTAAGTTCTTCACCTTCTAAATATTTTTCCATTAAGGCATCATCAAATTCAACAACTTTTTCGATTAATTCATTACGTTTTTCTTCAACGATATCTTTTAAATCTTCAGGAATATCAATTTCAGTTGGATTTTCTTCTTGTTTACCATCATAATGATAAGCTTTCATTGTAACTAAATCAACAATTCCATCAAATTCACTTTCAGCGCCAATTGGCCATTCAATTGGAGCATAATTTACACCTAAACGATCTCCAATAGATCTTAAATACATTTCAAAACTTGCCCCTAATTTATCCATCTTATTACAGAAAATCATTCTAGGTACTTTAAATTCATCAGCTTGACGCCAAACTGTTTCAGTTTGTGGTTCAACACCAGCATTTGAGTCTAGAAGAGCAACTGCACCATCTAATACACGAAGTGAACGAGAAACTTCAACAGTAAAGTCTACGTGACCTGGTGTATCGATAATGTTTAAACGATGATCTTTCCAGAATGCTGTTGTAGCAGCTGACGTAATAGTAATTCCACGTTCTTGCTCTTGTTCCATCCAGTCCATTTGTGAAGCACCATCTTGAGTTTCACCAATTTTATGGATTTTGTGAGTATGGAACAAAATACGTTCAGTCATGGTAGTTTTTCCGGCATCGATATGTGCCATAATACCAAAGTTACGTGTTTTCTCTAAACTATATTCACGAGCCATAATTTAATTTCCTTTCTTAATTATTACCAACGGTAATGAGCAAATGCTTTATTAGCTTCTGCCATTCTGTGTGTATCTTCACGTTTTTTAACAGCTCCACCTACACCTTGACTAGCATCCATAATTTCGTTTGCTAAATTCTCAGCCATAGTGTGTCCACCTCTTAAACGTGAATAATTAACTAACCAACGAAGAGCTAAAGCTTGACTACGATCAGCTTTTACTTCAACTGGTACTTGGTAGTTAGCTCCACCAACACGACGAGATTTAACTTCTAATGCTGGTTTAATATTAGCCATTGCTTCTTCAAAAACTTCCATAGCTTCTCTACCAGTTTTTTCTTTAATCATATCAAAAGCTTTATAAACGATTGTTTGAGCTTTACCTTTTTTACCATCTAACATAATAGTATTAACTAATTTAGTAACTAATTTAGAATTGTACATTGGATCAGCTAAAACATCTCTTTTAACTGCACGTCTTTTACGCATCTTAATCCTCCTCTCTTTTTTTATTTAATTTTGATTTAATTATTTAGTTTTTGGTTTTTTAGTTCCGTATTTAGAACGTCCTTGACGACGAGCATCAATTCCAGCAGTATCCATAGTACCACGAATAATGTGATAACGAACACCGATTAAGTCCTTAACACGTCCACCACGAATTAATACAACACTGTGTTCTTGTAAGTTGTGTCCTTCTCCAGGAATATAAGCAGTAACTTCCATCCCATTAGATAAACGAACACGAGCATATTTACGAAGTGCTGAGTTTGGTTTCTTTGGAGTCATAGTTCCAACACGAGTACAAACTCCACGTTTTTGTGGTGCATTTAATTTAGTTTGTTTTTTCTCACGACTATTGTAACCAATATTTAATACTGGTGATTTACTTTTTTTAGTCTTATTTTTTCTACGACTACGAACTAATTGATTTATAGTTGGCATATTATCCTCCTCTCTTTACACATATCCAGGCGTTTCATTCTTGACTTTAATAAAAGATTTATATAAATAAATCCCTTAAACGCACAAATACTATACCATTAATTATATGTTAAAGTCAAGTAAAAATATAACTTTTGTATATTTTTTTTGCAAACAAAAATATGTTGTCTGTCAAAACAACATATTTTGTAGTGGATAAGGTAAATTATAATCTATATTGACAGATATAAACTATAATTTGTTATCAAGGCCCACTATGTGTACACATTACTTAATAGCTTGATAAACATAGAACAGAAATTATTATTTAATTAAACATAAATAATAATTAATACAAATGATTGAGTATTACTGTAAAGATACTATCTTTCGTATAATTACAAATAATAATCAAAATTTCTTAACGAATAGAAATTTAATCTAAACGCTAAAAAGCATTTGTTGTGTTCCCTATTAAGTGATTAAATTATATCATACATTTTTTATCTTGACAATACTTTTTTTAAAAAAAATGTATTTTTTTGTAATTTTATTATTTTTTGCAAAATAAAAATATGCTGTCTGCCAAAACAACATATTTCGTAGTGGATTATTAAAATCATAATAAATATTGACAGATATAAATTATAATTCGTTATCAAGGCCCACATGTGTACACATTACTTAATAGCTTGATAAACCTTAGAGTGAATTAATCGAACAAACAACGATTAAAAATTAAGAATAAATCTAATTATTTAATAATCATTTTACTACTTTTGTAAAACAACCTATTAAATAAAGATTAATAATAAGTAAAATACTTATTAAATATTCTCTTGTGTTACTCTCCTATTAAGCAATTATATTGTAGCATATATTTTTTAGTTTGACAATACTTTTTTTAAAAAATTTTTAATTTTTTTTAGAATTTAAAAAACACCATTAATATCCTGGTGTTTGATAATTACTACCACACTTTAAATATGGCTGATAATTGTTATTTTCCCTAGTATAAATTACATAACCATCACAATTAATATTAGAGTTATTAGGATCAGTTAAACTAGAAACCAACGCTTCTTGTTCTAATTCATTTAAACTTATTGATACACTTGTTACTGAATCATCTGTATAATATTTTTGTACATATTCCTCAGCAGCACTTTTAAGCAGTTCTTCTAATTCATTATAATTTTCTGTATCATTTACTTCTATTTCAACATTTTCATCTTCTTTTTCTAATTCTTCAGGGGCTTCTTCTGGTGCAACAGTTTCAACTCGATTATCATTTCCTTCTACAGAAATAGGTGTATCTTTAAAAGAAACTTTAATAAAAACTGAAACTAAAACTAAAGACGCTCCAATAACACTTAGTATCCAGAATAAATCAGACATTCCCCATCCTTTGTTATTCATATATACCTCCTAAAATATATTCTTTTCAATTACATCTTCATTAAATTTATAAAGTTTAGCTGGTCTTCCTGTTGCTCCTTTTATATAATCGCCTGTTTCTTTTAATATATTTGAATTTATAAATTTCTTTCTAAAATTACGACGATCAATTTTTTGATTAAATAAGAATTCATATATATGCTGCATTTCTGGAATTGTAAAATCAGATGGAAAAAATAATTTTAAATATTTTATATTTTTTAATTTAGAATTTAACTTACTTAACGAATTATCTATTATTTCTTTACAATCAAAAGCAAGTTTTGGTAATGCAGTTACATCAAACCATAAATATTCTTTATCTTTACTTAACTCGCTAAATTCTAACGACATTTGATCAACCATTCCAAGATATGATACTCCAATTACTCTTTCATCTATTTTACGATTAATATTACTAAAAACATCACCTTGTTCAACGTATATTTTTTTATTAGAAATAATATTTGTTACCAATGTATTTGTACACTCTTCTAAATTTTCATCACTATTTAGTGTTAATGCTGGTAATTCCCAATAAGTTTTATAAGGATCAGATTCACGATGAACTAATAATATTTTTATTATCCCATTTTCGATAGTAAATAAATTTAATACTGTTTCTATCATCATTTTATTTTCCATAAATACTCCTCGTTTTTTAAGTCAACGTTTTAATTATAGTGATTTTAGCTTGATTTGTCAAATAAAAAGAACTTTCAGTTAATTTTGAAAGTTCTATTTAATTGCTTCTTTGCGTGATAAATTAAGTCTTCCTTTTTTATCATAACCTAAAGATTTAACTAAAATTTCATCCCCTACTTTAACAATATCATTTGGTTTTTCTACTCTTTCTTTAGCAAGTTGTGAAACGTGAACTAAACCTTCACATCCTGGCCATAACTCAACAAAGCATCCAAAGTCTTCTACTTTAACAACTTTACCAGTATAAATTTTACCATCCTCTACTTCACGTACAACATCTTTAATCATGTTAGCAGTCTTATCAATAACTTCCTGATCTGTGTGATATATAATTACACGACCATCATCTTCTAAATCAACTTTAACAGCATTGACATCATTTACTGCCTTAACATTACTTGCATCAAGAATAATTTTAGTAATCATTTCTCCACCTTTACCAATAACATCTTTAATCTTATTAGGATCAATCATAAATGACATTGTTTTTGGTGCATATTTACTAACTTCTTTACGTGGTTCAGCAATTTGTTTAGTTATAACATCAAGAATTTCAAAACGAGCTTTTTTAGCTTGGGCTAAAGCTTCTTTAAGAATTTGTTTAGTAATACCTTTAATCTTAATATCCATTTGTAAAGCACAAATACCATTCTTTGTACCAGCTACTTTAAAATCCATATCTCCTAAATGATCTTCCATTCCTTGAATATCAGTTAAAATAGTATAATCATCTTCATGAGTAATTAATCCCATAGCGATTCCAGCAACTGGAGATTTAATTGGAACACCAGCAGCCATAAGAGCCATACATCCAGCACAAATACTTGCTTGACTTGATGAACCATTACTTTCAAGTATTTCAGAAACAACACGAATTGTATATGGGAATTCTTCTTCACTAGGAATAACTTGCGCTAAAGCACGTTCTCCTAAAGCACCATGACCAATTTCACGACGTCCTGGAGCTCCATATCTACCTGTTTCTCCAACACTAAATTGTGGGAAATTATAATGTAACATAAAACGTTTTTCTGTTTCTAAATCAAGACCATCTAAAATTTGATGTTCTCCTAAAGCACCTAGAGTAACAGCACTTAAAGCTTGTGTTTGACCACGTGTAAATAAAGCTGAACCATGTGTTCTTGGAAGTAAATCAATATCAGTTGATAATGGACGAATTTCATCCATTGCTCTACCATCAGCACGTGTATGTTCTTTTACAACAATATTTCTAAATAATTCATACTCTATTTCTTCAAGAACTAACTTTACTCCCGTAATAAGTTTATTTAAATCTTCATCTTTTAAAGATTCATTCTCTGTTTCAAAAACATTTACAACTTCTTCTTTAACTGCATCAATAGCTGCATACTTTTCAAGTTTATCTTTAATTCTTAAAGCAGCATCTAACTTATCAGTAGCCATTTCTCTTACTTTAATTTTAACTTCATCACTGATTTCTAAAACTTCATAAGACATTTTTTCTTCACCAATTTCAGCAATAATACTTTCTTCAAAAGCTACTAATTTCTTAATTGCTTCATGTCCAAACATTAAAGCTTCTAACATATCATCTTCAGAAACTTCTTTAGCTCCAGCTTCAACCATGTTTATAGCATCCTTAGTTCCAGCCACAGTTAAATCAATATCACTTTGTTCTAACTCTTCAACTGTTGGATTAATAATAAATTCATTATTAATACGCCCTACTTTAACAGCAGCAACTGGTCCATCAAATGGAATTTTAGAAATAGAGGTTGCAAGTGAAGAACCAAATAAAGCAGCCATTTCTGGTGAATTATCTGGATCAACTGATAAAACAGTATTTACAATTTGAACTTCATGTTTAAAATCTTCTGGAAATAATGGACGCATAGGACGATCAATCATACGGGCTGCAAGTGTAGCATTTTCTGTTGGACGTCCTTCCCTTTTAATAAATCCACCTGGTATTTTACCAACTGAATATAATTTTTCTTGATATAAAACCATAAGTGGAAAAAAACTAGCAAGAACATTAACATTCTTAGATACAACAACAGTTGATAAAACAACAGTTTCTCCATATCTAATTAAAACCGCACCACTAGCTTGTTTAGCAAGTTCCCCATGTTCAACAACTAACTTTCTTCCATAAAAATCTAATTCATATACCTTCTTCATATTTACCTCCAATTACTTATACTTTAACATTTCTATTTATATATAAAAAAATAGACACTAAAAATAAGCGCCTACTATTTATAATTATTTTCTTAAACCTAAATCAGCAACAATCTTACGATATCTTGTAACATCAGTTTTAAATAAATAATTTAATAAACTTCTTCTTTGACCAACTTTTTTAAGTAGTCCTCTTCTTGTATGGAAGTCTTGTTTATGATTTTTTAAATGTTCTGTTAAGTTTTTAATTTCTTCAGTTAAGATAGCAATTTGAACTTCTGCAGAACCAGTATCATTTGTTCCTCTTCCAAACTTTTTAACGATTTTTGCTTTTTCTTCTTTTGATAAAGCCATTTTAATACCTCCTTTTAAATATATTCGCTTTTACCGAGATAAATACGGAGAACATTTAACTAAGTAAAAGTACATATATAATATACACTAGTTTTTAATTTTTGACAAGTATTATTTTACTTTTTTTATTTTTTTGTCATTATTTAACTCCTTAAAAAAATAAACAGCTGGATAATCTCCCTCAACTTCAAAATTAATACTAAAAGTTAAACCATATAATTTACATAATTCTTTCATATAATTTCCGTCAAGTAAATTATTTTTAAATAAATTTGATAGATATACTCGAATATTCCAACTTTGAAATGGTGAGAAAAAAACACATTCTAAAGTTTTATTTTCATCAAAAGATTGAACAGCTTTATAAAAAAGTTCCTCAGTTTTTTTCTTTTGTTCCTCTTTAAATTGCATTTCTTCTATTGTTAATTCTTTTTTTTGAGCTTTCTTATTAAATAACATATCTAAACTCCCCCTTTAATTAATAAGTAATACATATGTTATCAATTTTTTACAAAACTGTCAAATTTATATAAAAGAGGTAATTTTTATATTAATTAAAATTGGGATTTTATGAACTTTCTCACTTTTAAAAAATGATAAATAATCTTCATATATTTTCATTAAATAATAATTATTATTAGGAATAGATAAACTTTTTAATTCTTCTATATTAGAACATAACATAATTTTTAAAACAAAACACAGTTCATTATATTCATTATTTTTTGTTAAATTGCTAAAATCAATTGTTCTTTCTTGTTCTAACACTTCTAATGAATTTCCAACTACTCTTGGATCATCATTTTTTAATTCTTCATATCGTAATTCCAACTTTGTAAATAACTCTTTTCCTATTCTCTTTTTCAATAAATAAACTTCATCATATGATTTACATCTTAATAATTCTAAAAAATTTAATAATTCTTCTAATTTATTTTTATACATTATCCCACCTCCTATAATAAAGTCAAGTATTTTCTACAAAACTTTACTATTTTTCATTGTAATTTTGAAAATTTTATTAATTTTATCTTGAATTTAAATATTTTTTTACATATTTAGTCATA
>CALVZI010000074.1 GCA_944372485.1 uncultured Bacilli bacterium | reverse complement strand
TGATTTAAAACCAGAAATGAGTGCAAATAAGATAACTGATGAATTAATAAATCGATTAGGTGAAAATAAATATGATGTTGTTATATTAAATTATGCGAATGGTGATATGGTAGGTCATACTGGAAGTATGGAGGCTACTATTAAAGCGATTACAACTGTAGATAAATGTTTAAAAAGATTATATGATAAAGTTAATAAAATAAATGGGACAATGATGATTATTGCCGATCATGGTAATTGTGATACAATGTTAGATAATGATGGAAATGTTGTAACAAGTCATTCAACTGCTTTAGTTCCATGTATTATAACTAAAGATAATATAAAATTAAATGATGGTAAATTAGGGGATGTCGCTCCAACTTTACTAGAATTACTTGGTTTAGAAATTCCTAGTGAAATGAGTGGAGTTAGTTTAATAAGAAAGGATTGATATAATGAAATTTTATGTATGTAAACATTGTGGTAAAGTAATAACAATTTTAAATAATGTAAATGTACCAACTATTTGTTGTGGTGCACCTATGGAAGAATTAAAAGCTAATACTGTTGATGCAGCAGTAGAAAAACATGTACCATTTGTAACTACTGTTGGTGGTGAAATCATAATTAAAGTAGGAGAAGAAAAACATCCAATGACAAAAGAACACTATATTTCTTTTGTAGCTATTGAAACTAATCAAGGTATGTTTATCCATAACTTTAATCCTGAAGATGAACCAGAAGTAAAAGTTACAGATGAAGTAAAAATATTAAATGTATATGCTTATTGTAATATTCACGGATTATGGAAAAAAGAACTATAATCCTTTTCTTTTATAAATTTTACTTTTTTTTCACATAATTAACATAATAACTACATGAAAGTTAAATATATTAAAGAAGGTGATTTAATGAAGCGAATTAAAAAAACAAATTTAATTTTATTAATAATTTTGTTTGTCGCTATTTTATTATTTGTTATTTATATTAGTAAAAAAATATATGATAGTAATAAAGAAAAAGGAAGTTTAAGTGCAGCTGTTTTAGAGGAAATTGTTTCTTTTGAATTATCTGATATAGGTAGTGATGTTTATGAAGTAATTATAGATGGCGAAGATGTTGACACATTTAGTTCTAACTACCAAGAGGTGGTTGATAGTAAAATAATGGATTTAATGATTGTTCCTTATACTTTTGAAGAACCTTTTTTAATAATTGATCCATATAATACTAATACAACGGCAATAAATATTTATTTTGCTGATGCCGGAACTTTAGAGTATACAGTTCATGTAGATGATAGTGATATAGAAGATTATACTAATACCTTAAATGCTACATCAGTTGAAAGTAATAATGCTTATACTATGATTGGATTAATGGCAGGTTATAAAAACAAAGTTACAATGACTTTAACAGATGATGAAGGAAATACTCAAAATAAAGAATTTACTTTTGATTTATCTAGTATAGAAAATAGTGGTGAAGTTGCTCAAACCTTAGAAGTAACTGAAGGAGACAGTATTAATGAATTAGAAGATGGATTATATGCTGTATTTGGACATGATAAAAACTTTAATGCTGATATATATTTATATGATAATGATGGAATATTACGCAGTGAATTAAATTTGGAAGATTATCGCGCTGATAGAATTATTTTTTACAATGATAACTTAATTTATTCTTCAAACTATGATGAATTAATAGAAGTAAACTCATTAGGTAAAATAGAAAAAACATACTATTTAGGAAATTATGAAATGCATCATGATTACATTTTAGATGAAGATAATAATACTTTGTTAGTACTTGCTAGTAAAAAAGATAGTGAGACTATTGAAGATATGATTATCTCAGTTAATCTAGAAGATGGGACAGTTAAAGAATTAGTAGATATGAAAGATCTATTACCAGAATTGTATGAAAACGCCTTCCATCCTGAAGAAAATGATTATGGTGGAGAAGAATTAGACTGGGTTCATTTAAATAGTATTGATTTTGTAAGTGATGATGAAATTGTTGTTTCAGCAAGGGAACTAAGTAGTATAATTACAATAAAAAATATTTATACAAATCCAGAAATAGATTATATAATTGCTGATTCTTCAATGTATGAAAATAGTACTTATAAAGAACTTTTATATACTAAAAATGGAGATTTTACTTCACAAGCAGGACAACATACAGTTGTATATGAAAGTGATGAATCTTTAGAAGATGGAAAATATTTTTTATATATGTACAATAATAATTATGGTGGAAGTAGAACTTTACCAGACTTTGATTTCAGTAATTATCCAGGTGTTGGAAGTTATACCGAAGGAGATAATTCATATTACTATAAATATTTAGTTGATACTAATAATAAAACATATGAATTAGTAAAAAAAGTTAATTTAGATTATTCTAGTATTGTAAGTAGTACACAAGAATTAGCTGATAATTTAATTACATCTAGCGGTAAGAGTCATGTTTATGCAGAGTATGATAATGACGGTGATTTAATAAAAAAATTCACTTATACATCAAAGAAATTTGCTTATCGTGTTTTCAAATATGATTTTAATGATTATTGGTTTTCAGAAGTAGAGTAATCTACTTCTTTACTTTTTAGAAAATTAAAGTATAATATTAGTGAGGTATTGTTATGGCTTTAGAAATGAAACATGAAGTAAAATATAAAAAAATGGGAAAATATTTAGTTAGTGATACGCTGTTTTTAGATTTAATTTTTAATAATAGTTGTAATTGTAATTGTCCTTTTTGTATTGCTAATACAAAAACTTTTGCAAGAGAAAATTATGAATTATGGAAAATTAATTTACAAAAAACACTAGAAATATTTGATGTAAGAGATATTATTATTTTAGGTGGGGAAGCAACTGTTGATCCATTATTCTTTGATAAATTAGATTATTTAAAAAAAGTAATAAAAGATAAAAAAATAGATAATGTAATATTAACAACAAATGGAATATTATTAAAAAATAAAAACTTTTTAAATAAAGTATTAGATAGTGTAATTACAACAATTAATTTATCTTATATGAATTATAATCATGATAAGAATAATAATATAATGCAAGGAAAAACTTTAACTAAAGAGCAAATTAAAGAAATTTATAAACAAGTAAAAGATAAAAATAAAACTATGCGTATAAATGTAAATGTTTTTAAAGATAATTGTGATAGTGTAGATGAATTAACTAAATTTGTAGATTATTTTAATGGATGTGTAGACACAATAAAGTTTTCTCCATTAATGCCAACAGACATGTTTGATACTAAAGATGAAGTTACAAAGTATACTAATCAAGTTTGCTTGACTAAAGAAGAAATAAAGGAATTATATGATGAATTTGTAAATAAACATGAACTTATAAATAGTAATGATTCTGTTTTTGGTTTAATTCCATATAAAGAATTAAAAGTAAATAATCAAAGTGTTATTTTAAAATATTTACAAGTAGAAGATACTTATGATTTAGATAAAGTAATACCAACATTAAAACTATATTCAAATGGTAATCTGTCTAATGAGTGGGATTATAAAAAAAATATATTAAATTCAATTAAAGAAGATATGATTACATATAAAAATAAGAAAGTAGAAAAGAAAATTTAATAATGTGTGATTAAATTATAATAGATTATCACAACATTAAAATTAGTAATTATGAATTGGTCAGTTGCGACTGACCAATTAAGAAGAAAAAATTATACTTGAAAATAATAACAAAAAGATTTTGAGGTGGTAAAGAATGATAAAATGTCCTAATTGTCATCAATTAAATGAAGAATGGTCACATTATTGTAATCGTTGTGGTTATGATTTAGTGAATAATAAAACTTATGATTTAAATAATAATATAAATAAAGAAACTAAAGAAGTAACTAAAACAAAAGTTAAGAAAGTAAAAGAAAAAACAAAAAAAGAAAAAAGAAACAAAAATAGAAATAAGAATGAAGTAGTTATTGTAAATAAGATGAGTTTTTTACAAAAGTTTTTTGTTTTTATATTATTTCTAATTTGTTTAGGTTTTGCTGGTTTAAGTGGTTTTCTTGCATATCACATTTATACAACAGAACTTGCAACAGTTCCAAGTGTAATAGGGTTAAGTGAAGAAGAAGCTACTAAAAAATTAGAAGATATTGGTTTTAAAGTTTTAGTAAAAGAAGAAATAACAGATGATTATGGTTATGTATTAGATCAAAGTATTGAAGCTGGAGAGTTAGTTTTTAAATATAAGAAGATTAATATAACAGTTGGTGTAAAAGATGATAAAATTATAATGCCAAATTTAGTTGGATTACATTTAGAAAGTGCTGAAAGCTTTTTAAAAGAACAAAATATTAAATATGAAATAGAATATGTAGAAGATGAAACTGAAAATATTGTTTTAAAACAATCAGTTAAAGAGAATAAAGAAATAACCAACGATACTGTTATAAAATTAACTGTTTCTAAATTAAAAGAAGAAGAAAAAACGGAAAAACCTAAAGAAGAAATAATAGATGATTCAAATAAAATAGAAACAGAAACAAGTAATTAAAAAAATTATTTTACGTAAAGTCTTTGAAAAATAAGGCTTTTTTTGTTATAATAATACATGGTGATTTAAATGGTAAAGTATGATGAAAGTTCAATTAAAATATTAGAAGGACTTGAAGCAGTTAGAAAAAGACCAGGAATGTATATTGGTTCTACTGATAAAAGAGGTCTTCATCATTTAATTTGGGAAATCGTTGATAATGGAATTGACGAAGTTATAAATGGTTATGGTAAGCGAATTGTTATTACACTTCATAAAGATGGTAGTGTATCAGTTGCTGATGAAGGTCGTGGTATTCCAGTTGGAATGCATTCTAGTGGTATGTCAACACCGGAAGTAATTTATACTGTACTTCATGCTGGTGGTAAATTTGAAACTGGTGGTTATAAAGTATCAGGTGGTTTGCACGGTGTAGGTGCTAGTGTTGTTAATGCTTTAAGTAAATGGGTTGAAGTTAATATTAAACGTGATGGATATGAATATTTTATTCGTTTTAAAGATGGTGGTAAAACTGAAATTCCATTGAAAAAGGGAAGTAAAACTAGTAAAACAGGAACAACAGTTAGATTTTTACCTGATGATACTATTTTCTCAACTACAAGTTTTTCTTTTACAACTATTTGTGAAAGAATGCAAGAATGTGCTTTCTTACTTAAAGGTTTAACTGTTGAAGTAATTGATGAGGAAGCTAGTAAACATGAAATATATCACTATGAAAAGGGACTTGAAGCTTTTGTTGAATCTATAAATGATGGACGAAAAGTACTTCACCCAGTTCTTAGTTTTGAAGGAAGTAAAGATGGAATTAATGTAGAAATTGCAATGCAATATACGGAAACTTATTCTGAAAATTTAATTTCTTTCGTAAACAATGTTAAAACTAATGATGGTGGTACTCATGAAATAGGTTTTAAAACAGCTTTAACTCGTGTTTTTAATGATTATGCAAGAAGTAATGGTATATTAAAAACTAAAGATAAAAACTTTGAAGGTAATGATACTCGTGAAGGATTAACGGCTATTATTAGTTTACAAATTCCAGAAGAGTTATTACAATTTGAAGGTCAAACTAAAGGAAAACTTGGTACTAGTGAAGCTCGTAATATTGTTGATAGTATTGTTTCTGAAAAATTACAATTTTTCTTAGAGGAAAATAAAGAAGTTGCAGATAAAATACTTGAAAAAATGTTGAAGAGTAAAGTTGCTCGTGAGGCTGCTCGTAAAGCTCGTGAAGCTGCTCGTGCTGGAAAAGATAAAAATAAAAAAGAAAGAATTTTAAGTGGTAAATTAACTCCTGCCCAAGGAAAAGATTCTTCAATAAATGAATTATTCTTAGTCGAAGGGGATTCAGCAGGTGGATCTGCTAAAGGGGGACGTGATCGTAAGTTCCAAGCTATTCTTCCACTTCGTGGTAAAGTAATAAATGCTGAAAAAACAAAACTAGAAGAAATGTTAAAAAATGAAGAAATAAGTACAATTATTCATACAATTGGTGCTGGTGTTGGAAGTGATTTTGAAGTAAAAGATTCACATTATGACAAAATAATTATTATGACCGATGCCGATGATGATGGGGCACATATTCAAATTCTTTTACTAACATTTTTCTATCGTTATATGAAACCACTTATTGAAGAAGGACACTTGTATATTGCAATGCCACCACTATATAAAATAACTTGTGGTAAAAATAGTGAATATGCATGGACAGAAGATGATCGTAAAGAAATTATTAATGAAAAATTTAAAGGTAAGAAGTGTGAAATTCAAAGATATAAAGGTCTTGGTGAAATGAATGCTGATCAACTTTGGGAAACAACAATGGACCCAGATCGTCGTAGTTTAGTTAAAGTAAATATTATTGATGCAGCTCTTGCAGAAAAAAGAGTTAGTGTTTTAATGGGTGATAAGGTTGAACCTCGTAAAGAATGGATTAATGAAAATGTTGAATTCTCATTAGAAGATCATTATCAAAAAAATTAAGAAGGTGAAATAAATGAATGAAGTATTAAAAAGAATATATGAGTATTCCTTAGAAGAAATAATGGGTGATCGTTTTGGAAGATATTCTAAAGCTATTATTCAAGAACGTGCTTTACCTGATGTCAGAGATGGTTTAAAACCAGTTCAAAGACGTATTCTATACGCAATGTATAAAGAAGGAAATACTTTTAATAAACCTTATCGTAAAAGTGCTAAAACAGTTGGTAATGTAATTGGTAACTATCACCCACATGGGGATACTTCAATTTATGAAGCTATGGTTCGTATGAGTCAATGGTGGAAACAAGGTATTCCTTATATTGATATGCATGGTAATAATGGTTCAATGGATGGTGACGGAGCCGCTGCCATGCGTTATACCGAAGCTCGTTTAGCTAAAATATCTAATGAATTTTTTGGAGCAATTGAAAAAAATACAATTGAGTGGACTTGGAACTTTGACGATACAGAATTAGAACCAACAGTATTACCAGTAAAATTTCCTAATCTTTTAGTAAATGGTTCAACTGGTATTAGCGCTGGATATGCAACTAATATTCCACCTCATAATTTAGGTGAAATAATTGATGCAACAATTAAAAGAATTGATAGTCCAAACTGTCGACTAGATACTATTTTAGAAATTGTAAAAGGACCTGATTTTCCAACTGGTGGTATTGCCATGGGAAAACAAGGAATCATTGATGCCTTTACAACTGGTCGTGGAAAAGTAATTGTCAGATCAAAAGTAGAAATTAAAAAGACAAAAGGTAAATCACAAATAATTATTCATGAAATACCTTTTGAAGTAGTAAAACAAAATTTAGTTAAAAAAATAGATGAAATAAGATTAGATAAAAAAATAGATGGTATTACAGAAGTTCGTGACGAATCAGATCGTGAAAATCCAGTATCAATTGTTATTGATTTAAAGAAAGATGCAGATACTGATTTAATCTTAAATTACTTATATAAAAATACTGATTTACAAATCTCATACAACTATAATATGGTTGCTATCGTAAATAAACGACCAATGACAATTGGAATTATTCCAATCTTAGACGCTTATATTGAACATCAAAAAGATGTTATAACAAAAAGAACACAGTTTGATTTAGATCACGCTTTAAAAAGAATGCATATTATAGAAGGCTTAATTAAAGCCTTATCAATTCTAGATGATGTTATTAAAACAATTCGTGCTAGTAAAAATAAAGCTGATGCTAAAAATAATTTAGTAAAAGAATATGGCTTTACAATTGAACAAGCAGAAGCTATTGTTGTATTACAACTTTATAAATTAACTAACACTGATGTTACAGAATTAATGAATGAACAAGAAAGTTTAAAAGAATTAATTAAGAAACTACAAAAAATATTAGATGATGAATCTGAATTAAAAAATGTCATGAAGACTGAACTTAGAGAAATTAAAAAAGAATATAGTGAACCAAGAAAGACAGTTATTGAAGATGAAGTTGCAGAAATAAAAATAGATACAACAAGTATGATCCCAAAAGAAGATGTTATTGTTGTAGTAACTAAATCAGGTTACGTAAAAAGAACTAGTATGCGTAGTTATTCATCAGTAAGTAGTGAAGAACCAACACTAAAAGATGGGGACTATATTATTGGTAAATATGAAATGAATACAATGGATACTTTACTATTATTTACTGACTTAGGAAATTATTTATATATACCAGTTTATGAACTTCCAGATATTAAATGGAAAGAAATGGGAAAACATGTAAGTAATGTTATAAAACTTAGTGTTAGTGAAAATATTATTAGTAGTGTTCCAGTATATAATTTTGAAGATGAAAAATATATTACAATATTTACCCAAAATGGAATGATTAAACGAACTAAGATTAGTGATTATAAAGTACAACGTTATTCTAAACCAATGACAGCTATTAAGTTAAAGAATAATGATTTAGTAGTAAGTATAAGCGATGAAAATTATAGCGAAGTATTTATTTCGACACGAAGAGGTTTAGGTCTTTGGTATGATATAAGTGAAGTACCAGTTACGGGAACTAAGAGTGCTGGTGTTAAAGCTATCTCACTTAAAGATGATGAAGTTGTAAGTGGTATTATCTTTAATGGTGATATGGAATATTTAACTGTAATTACTTCTAAAAATACTGCCAAAAGAATTAAACTTAGTGAGTTTGATAAAACAAGTAGAGCTCGAAGAGGAGTACAAATTGTAAGAGATGTTAAAACAAATCCATATTACATTTTAACAACTTTAATTATTCCAAATAAGCATTTAATAAATGTTAAATGTGGTGATGATACTTTAACTTTTAAAGCTACTGATTATCCAATTATGGATCGTTATTCAGCTGGAAGTAGTATTACAAAAAAACAAATTACAGATATTTATTTACCAGTAGATTTAATTACAAAAGATACTAAAAAAGATAAAAAAGTTGAAGTAAAACAAAAAGAAGTTTCACTACATGAAGTAGATGAGCGAATTTTAACCATTGATGATTTCTTAAATAATATAGAAAATGATGATTAGGTAGGTGAGACCATGATAGAAGTAGAAGGCATTATCGTAAGTGAAATGGATTATAAAGATACAAGTAAAATAATTGGGATAATGACTAAAACACATGGTCTTATTTCTTGTATTGCTAAGGGGGCTAAAAGAATAAAAAGTCCTCTTAGAAGTACAACTGGAAAACTTACTTATGGAAAATTTCAAATATTATATAAAGAAGATAAATTATCAACTTTAATAGAAGTTGATGTTATAAATATTTTTAAAAAAATAAAAACAGATATTGTTTGTATTAGTTATGCATCATTTTTAGTTGATTTAGCTGGACAAGTAATGAAACAAAATAATAATCCAGAAATATATGATTTATTAATATCTGGATTATTAAAAATAGATGATGGATTTGATCCTTCTGTTATAACTAATATTATTGAATTAAAATATTTAGATTATTTAGGAGTAATGCCTATTATTGATTCTTGTGCAGTATGTGGGAGAACTAACAATATTGCCACTATATCAGTAAGAAAAGGTGGTTACTTATGTAATTATTGTCGTAATGATGAAACGTTAGTTGATGAAAAAGCAATAAAGTTACTTAGAATGTTTTATTATGTCGATATATCTAAAATAACAAAGTTAGATATTAGTCAAACAGTAAAGAATGAAATTGATAAGTTCTTAGATGAATATTATGATGATTATACTGGATTATATTTAAAAAGTAAGAAATTTTTAAAAGATTTGAATAAAATCGTTTAATTTTTCTTGCTTTTTTAATTGTAAAATAATTATTTTGTGATAAAATATAACATTCAGGAGGAAAGTTTATGTTAAAAGAGTATAGTACAAAGAAAAAATTAAGATCTTGTATGATTGATTATTTTTCTAAAGTTGATTCTTCAATATTAACTTTAGAGGAAAAAAAAGAACTTGCTTATTTAATTTTAAATGGGGAAATAGATGCAAAACGTAAATTTATTGAAAAAAATTTAAGGTTAGTCACATATGTTGCTAAAAGATATATTGGTCATGGAATTGATTTAGAAGACTTAATTCAAGAAGGAAATATTGGATTGATGAAGGCAGTAGAAAAATTTGATGTTACTAAGGGATACAATTTTTCAACGTATGCAATAATTTGGATTAGACAATCTATTCTTCGTGCAATAGATAATAATTCAAGAACAATTCGAATACCTGTTTCTACAATTGAAAAAATTATTAAATTAAAAAAAATAACAAAGCAATTAGGAAATAAATTAAAAAGAACTCCAACAATTAGTGAAATTGCTAATGAATTAGGTAAGTCTGAAGAGGAAATAGATAGACTTATATTGTTACAATTTGATATACTTAGTCTAAATTTACTTAAAATTACAGATAATTCATTTTGGGAAGAAATAGTGGAAACGATTCCTTCAGATACTTTATCACCAGACAATGTAGTTTCTAAATTAACTTTGAAAGAAGATATTAGTAAATTATTTAAAATGTGTAAATTAACTGAAAGAGAAATAAAAATATTAACAGGAATTTATGGATTAAATGATTCTAATCAAATATCAGTTTCTGATCTTGCAAAGCAATTACACATTTCATCAACTAGAGTAAAACAAATACATAATTATGCTTTATATAAAATAAGAAAATCATATTATGTAAAAGATATATCTTATTATATGGATAATTCCGATGATGTAATGCAAAATATAGAAGTCTTTAGAGCTTATTATAATATTGATGGTAATAGATATTCAATGCCTAGTTTATCTAAATTAAAAAAAGATTTTAAACAGTAAATAATTTAAAGATTAACAATTTTAATAGTTTTAAATTGACATAAACTTTATTTTATCGTAAAATGTAAGTGTAGTTATTTATAAATCTGATGACGGCTTGGAAAACCCGAGGAATATGTTAAGAGTGATTCGCTTAAGAATAAATAAGGTGGAACCGTCCTATTGGACCCTTATAACTTAAGGGAATCTTTTATTTTAGGAGGAAATTATGGAAAAAATAACAATGGAAAAATTAGTTAATATGTGCAAACAATATGGTTTTATTTATCAAGGTAGTGAAATATATGGAGGACTTGCTAATACTTGGGATTATGGTCCACTTGGAGTAGAATTAAAGAATAATGTAAAAAAAACTTGGATGAAAAAATTTATTCAAGAATCTCCTTATAATGTAGGTATGGATAGTGCTATTTTAATGAATCCAAAAACTTGGGAAGCTAGTGGTCACCTTAAAACTTTTAGTGATCCATTAATTGATTGTAAACATTGTAAAACAAGACATCGTGCTGATAAATTAATTGAAGAGTTTACTAATGGGGAAGAAACTGGAGATGGATGGAGTAATGAAAAATTACTTGCTTATATTAAAGAACATAATATAGTTTGTCCAAATTGTGGTTCCATGGATTATACTGACATTAGACAATTTAATTTAATGTTTAAAACATTTCAAGGTGTTACTGAAGATGCTAAAAGTACTATTTATTTAAGACCAGAAACTGCTCAAGGAATATTTACAAATTTCTTAAATGTACAAAGAAGTATGCGTCTTAAAGTACCATTTGGTATTGGACAAATTGGTAAAAGTTTTCGTAATGAAATTACACCAGGTAACTTTACTTTTAGAACTCGTGAATTTGAACAAATGGAACTTGAATTTTTCTGTAAACCAGGTACAGAATTAGAATGGTTTAATTATTGGAAAAATTATTGTAAAGAATGGTTATTAAGTTTAAATATTAAAGAAGAAAATTTAAGACTTCGTGACCACAAACCAGAAGAATTATGTTTTTATAGTAATGCGACAACAGATTTTGAATATAAATTTCCATTTGGTTGGGGAGAACTTTGGGGAGTTGCTAGTAGAACTGATTATGACCTTACACAACATGAAAAAGTTTCTGGTGTAAGTCAAGAATATTTAGATCCAGAAACAAATGAAAAGTATATTCCTTATGTAATTGAACCATCACTTGGAGCTGATCGCGTTGTACTTGCATTTTTAGCTGATGCTTATGAAGAAGAAAATTTAGAAGATGGTACTACTCGTGAAGTAATGCATTTTCACCCAGCACTTGCTCCATATAAATTAGCTGTACTTCCACTTGTTAAGAAGTATCACAGTGAAAAAGCATTCGAAGTTTATAAAGAATTGAGTAAACATTTTATGTGTACTTATGATGAATCTGGTAATATTGGGAAACGTTATCGTAGACAAGATGTTATTGGAACACCTTATGTTATTACTGTTGACGATGAGACAGTAAGCAATAACACAGTTACTATAAGAGATAGAGATACTATGAAACAAGTAACTATTCCACTTGATGAAGTAGTAGCGTATATAAATGATAAAATAAAATTTTAAAAAGTTAGAAAGGGTATTATAATGTCAAAAAAAGATATAAATATTAATTCTAATATCTTTAATAATCAAAATAAACTTGGGAGCGGAGTAGAAGGGAATGTTTATAAAGTAGATAATAACATTTATAAATTATTTCATTCTACTAAAGATTCTAAATTGACAGAAGAACTATGTGTTTATTTAACGAGTATAAAAACTAAACAAATAAGAATGCCTGAGTCAATTTTATATAATAATCAAAATGAATTTTGTGGTTATACAACCTTTTATTTAAATAAAGGAAACGGGTTACATTTTGGAAAGATGACAACAAAAGAGTTTTTTGATAATTTAAATGTTTTATATAAAGATATAAATTTATTATCTCAAAAACACATTAAATTAGAGGATATTAATTTGTTTATTACAACTGATTGTAAGATTTACGTTATTGATGTAGGTGATTATAAATATTTACCTGAAGAAAGTGTTTTGAAAGTTCAAAAAATTAATGAAATATTACTTAATGATTCATTAATTGATTTATTTCAAAATTGTTTTACTAATACAGTAATAGGTGAAAAAGCAAAAAATTATTTTAAAGAAATTCCTTTAGAAAAAGAAAATTTTGTAAATGAAATACATATGATGTTAGATTATTATGTAGATATAAATTCTTTTTTAAATGATTTATATGAAGAATTAACTGGTGAACATAAATTTAGTAAATAATTTAGGGGTGATTAAATGAATAAATATATACCAAATATGTATTATAAAAATATATATGAGATTAATTATAAATTGTTAAAAGAAAAGGGAATAAAGTGTATTTTATTTGATTTAGATAATACTTTAGTAGAACCACATACTAAACACTCTAATGAAAAATTACAAAAATTATTTATTGAATTAAAAAAAGATTTTAAAGTAATAATATTTTCTAATAGTTTTATAACACGTTTACTTCCATTTAAAAAAGAATTAGAAGTTGATATAAACCATACTTCCTTAAAACCATTAAAACATTCTTTTAATAAAGTGTTAAAAAAGTATAAATTTAATAAAGAAGAAGTTGCTATTATAGGAGATCAAATATTTACCGATATTATTGGTGGCAATAATGTTGGGATTAATACTATTTTAGTTGATTCAATTACAGTTAAAGATTTCTTTATAACTAAATATAATCGTAAAAGAGAAGAAAAATTATTAAAAGAATTAGAAGAAAAGAAGTTATTTAAAAGAGGTAAATATTATGAATAAGTGTATTGGGTGTGGGGCTGTTTTACAAAATAGTGATGTATCTAAAGAGGGATATATTAAAAATAATGGTAATTTATGTGAAAGATGTTTTCGAATTAAACATTATAATGAATATAAACAAGTTAGTAAAACTAATGAAGATTTTATACCTATTTTAAAAGATATTAATAATACAAAAGATTTAGTTGTTCTGGTATTAGATTTATTTAATTTACCACAAAATTTAGATATAATTACAAATAATATTAATAATGAAGTTCTTTTAGTTTTAACAAAACGAGATATTTTACCTAAATCTATTTATGATGAAAATATAAATAAATATATTGATAATTATAAATTAAATTATGTAGATAAAATAATTATTAGTAGTCTTAAAAATTATAATTTTGATTTATTATTAGAAAAAATAAATAAATATAAGAAAAGTAAAAATGTATACGTCGTAGGATTTACTAATGCTGGTAAATCAACTATGATTAATCATTTAATTAAACATTATAGTAATCTTGATTTAGAAATAACAACAAGTATTCTTACTTCAACTACACTAAATACAATTGAGGTTCCTTTATTAGATGATTTAATACTTTTAGATACTCCTGGTATCTTAGAAAGTGGTAATATAATTGATTATTTAGATAACACTTTAATAAAAAAGATTATTCCTAAAAAAGAAATTAAGCCAATTACTTATCAAATAAAAAATAAGCAAACAATATTAATTGATAGTATTTGTAATATGGAAGTTAGTAATACTAATTTAACTATATATATGTCTAATAGTTTAAATATTAAAAGGGTATATAAAGAAATTAATAATTATAATAAACGAAAAATTGTAATTGATAAAAAAAATACTGATATTGTAATATTAGGTTTAGGTTTTATTAGAATAATGGAACCATGTACTATATATTTAGATATAGATGAGAAAGTTAAAGTTTTTACAAGAAAATCTTTAATAGGTAAACAGAATTAAGAGAATAAAAAATATTCTTTTTTTCTTTTATTCTAAAAAACATGGTATAATTAATATATTGGAGGAATTTTATGGAAAAACTTAGTAAAGAAGAAGTATTACACGTTGCACGTCTTGCACGTATTGCAGTAAGTGAAGATGAAATTGAAAAATATCAAATTTCATTAAAACAATTATTAGATGATGTAGAAAAGATTAAAGATATAAATGATATTAGTGAAGATGTTTTAGTTACACCTGCTTTTGAAGGATGTAAATTACGTAGTGATGATGATGTAGACACTACTGATTTTAATAAATTTAAAAGTAATATTCCACATAGTGTAGGTGATTTTATAGAAGTTCCGGTGATGATAAATGAATAGATATTTAGATTTAAGTATTCGTGAATTACACGAATTATTAGTAAGTGGGAAAGTTAAACCAAAAGATTTAGTATTAGAAGCAATTGATAGAATTGAAAATAGTGATTTAAATGCTTTTATTACTGTTTGTAAAGATGAAGCTTTAAAAAGAGCAGAAGAGTTAGAAAATGCTGATAAGAGTTCTATGTTATATGGAATTCCAATTGCTATTAAAGATAATATTAATACAAAGGGTATTAGAACTACTTGTGCTTCTCATATGTTAGAAAACTTTGTACCATTTGAAGATGCTTTTGTTATTGATAAAGTAAATGAAGCTGGTATGATTATTGTAGGTAAAACTAATATGGATGAATTTGCAATGGGTTCAACTAGTCAAACAAGTTATTTTGGAGCTCCTAAAAATCCATGGGATAAAACACGTATTGCTGGTGGTTCTAGTGGAGGTAGTGCTAGTGTTGTTGCTGGACTTCTTGCACCTATTGCTTTAGGTAGTGATACAGGTGGTTCAATTCGTCAACCAGCTAGTTATTGTGGAATTGTCGGTATGAAACCAACTTATGGACGTATTTCACGTCGTGGTTTAATTGCCTTTGGTTCAAGTTTAGATCAAATTGGACCAATGACTAAAAATGTATATGATAATGCATTAGTATTAAATTCTTTAGTTGGTTATGATGAATTTGATTTAACTTCAAGTAATAGAGAAGCTGAAGATTTTACAAGATTAATTGGTGAAGATATTAAAGGAATGAAGATAGCTATTCCAAATTATTTTATAAGTGATATAGTTGACTCTGAAATAAAAGAAAATGTTTTAAGTGTTTGTGAATTATTAAAAGAAAATGGTGCAACTGTTGATTTTATTGATATAAAACATTTAGAACACGCTGTTACACTTTATCAAATAATTGCCATGGGTGAAGCTAGTAGTAATTTAGCTCGTTTTGATGGTGTTCGTTTTGGATATTCAGCAGACAGTAATAATGTTGATGAATTATATGCTAAAACACGTGCCGAAGGATTTGGTAGTGAAGTAAAAAGAAGAATTATGGTAGGAAGTTATTTACTTAGTGGAGATAATGCTAAAGAATATTATACAAAAGCTCTACAAGTTAGAAATAGTATGAAAGAAAGTTTTGATGAAGCTTTTAAAAATTATGATTTAATTATTGGTCCAACTACAACAACTGTTGCTTACCATTTAGGTGAAGGTATGGATGATGCACGTAAAACTTTCTTAGATGATGTTTTAGTAATACCAGTTAATATGGCAGGACTTCCAGGATTAAATATTCCAATTGGCTTTAATCATGAACACATGCCTATTGGTCTACACATTATTGGAAATCGTTTTGAAGAAGCTAAGATGTATAAACTAGGTTCATTTATTGAAAAAGAGTTAAATTTAGATTTAAAAGTAAAGGAGGAAAATCATGAGTAATTATAAGAAAACAGTGGGAATAGAAGTTCACTGTGAACTTAAAACTAAAACAAAGATGTTCTCTAATACTTTAAATAATTATGGAGCTAAAGAAAATAGTCAAGTTAATACAATTGATTTGGCTTACCCTGGTTCTTTACCACTTGTAAATAAAGGGGCAATCCTTTTAGCTCTAAAAGCAGCTTTAATTTTAAATTGTAAAATAAATAAATTAGTTTGTTTTGATCGTAAAAATTATTTTTATCCAGATTTACCAAAAGGTTATCAAATAACACAAGCTCGCTTTCCAATTGGGGTTGATGGATATGTTATGATTAATGTTGGTGGAGAAGATAAGAAAGTTCGTATTCATGATATTCATATTGAAGAAGATACGGCTAAAAGTATTCACCAAACTGATAAGAGTTATCTAGACTTTAATCGTAGTGGTGTTCCGCTAATTGAAATTGTTACAGAAGCTGATATGCATACCGAAGAGGAAGCTATGGCATACTTAACTAAATTAAGAGAATTATTTGTTTATGCCGATATTTCTGATTGTAAGATGGAAGAAGGAAGTATGCGTTGTGATGTTAATGTTTCTATTTCTAAAGATGATACTTTAGGAGTTCGTACGGAAACTAAAAATATTGGTTCTATTTCTAGTGTTGGTAAAGCTATTACAGCCGAAAGTATTCGTCAAGAAGAAATACTTGAAAATGGGGGAGTAATAGTTGAAGAAACAAGACGTTTTGATGAAAAAGATTGTAAAACAATCTTGATGCGTGTTAAAGAAACAGGAAATGATTATCGTTATTTTCCAGAACCAAATATTCCAGAATTTGAAATAACTGATGCTGAAATTGATTCTGTAAAATTAGAAATTCCTAAGTTACCTGATGAACTAAGAAGCGAATATCGCAATTTAGGAGTTAATGAAAATAATATTAAGACATTAATTAGTAATCGTGAACTTTGTTCTTTCTTTGAAAAAGTAAAAGAATTTGATCCAATAATTACTTCAAATTTAATTACTGGTGATATTTTAAGTTATTTAAATAAAAATAATTTAAGTTTAAAAGACATAAAATTAAATGAAGATAATTTAAAAGAATTAGTTATAAAGATTAAAAATAGTGAAATTTCAAGTAAGCAAGTTAAGACATTACTTCCAATTTTAATGGAAAAAGGTGGTAATGTTGAAGATATTATGAAAGAACATGGAATGGTTCAAATTAGTGATGATAGTGCATTACAAGTTATTGTAGATAAAGTAATAAGTAATAATCCAGAAAGTGTTAATGATTATAAAAATGGTAAGGATCGAGCTTTAAAATATTTGATGGGACAAATAATGAAAGAGTCTCGTGGGCAAGCTAATCCAGTTACAGTAAACAAATTATTAATTGAAACTTTAAATAAATAATTTGAATAAAATTGAAATATATAGTATAATTAAGTAGTATATTGGGGTGAGTAAAATGAAAAAAATGACAAAAAAACAAAAGAAAATGATCTTAATAGGTATAATAGTTGTTGTAGTAATATTAGGATTATTATTTTTAAAATCATTATTTTTCGTAAAACAAGATCGAGTTTATGGTAATCGATTAGATGGCATTGAGGATGTTGAGGTATCTGAAAGTGTTATGGATGAGATGGCAAGTGTGTTTAAAGATGTTGAGGGTGTTAATAGTACTGATGCTAGAGAAAATGGAAAAATTATTAATTTATTAATTGATGTAGAAGATACAACTGATTTTAATAAATTAAAAGAAGCTAGCAATGAAGTATATAAAAAATTAGATAAAGATCAAAGGAAATTTTATGATGTTCAAGTATTTTTCTTTGGTGGTGGAGATAAATATCCTATTATTGGTTACTTGCATAAAGGTGGAACTGAATTTGTTTGGTCCAATAATGCAAATGAATAAGGTGGTTTGAGTATGAAGGTAAGGTTATTTACACTTGTTGTTTTATTAATAGTAGCTTTTACGGCAGTCGTAGGTGGTACTTATTATTTTTTAAATGGGCAAGATGAAAATAGTTTAAATATAACAGAGAAAGAGTGGATTGAAACTAACAAAAATCAACTTCACGATTTTTCAATTTTATCATCTATACCTGTATTTACATACGATGGTGATGGAATAATTTTTGAGTTTTTAGATTCTTTAGAAAAAGATACAGGGCTTGATTTTGGTGAATTATCTTATGCTTATGGTGAAAAACCAACTAGTGAATATGCTTTCAAAGTAGTTGATAAAAAATCAAAAGATGATATACTTTTATATCAAGATAATTATGTGTTGGTTACTAAAGATAAAAAGACTTTTAATACTACTTCAGATATTAAGGATATGAATATTGGAGTTGTTACTGAAAAATTAGAAGATATACAGAAATATTTAGTAGGATCAACTAAGGTAAATTATGTTACAGTTGAAAATGAATCAGATTTATTAACTTTTACTGATGTAGATGCTATTGTTCTACCAAAAATAATTTATATGAAGTCACTTGCTGGTGATGATAAATTAAATATTGCTTATAATATTACCGAAATGACTAATGATTATGTTATATCATTAGGAAGTGATGAAATATTAAATTCTATTTTGAAAAAATATTATAAAGTGTGGGAAAAAGAAAATTTTAAACAAACATTTAAAGAAAAATTTTCAAATGACTATTTTGTTTTTAATAATGTAAGTGAAAAGGATAAAGCTGCTTTTATTGGTAAAAGATATAAGTATGGTTTTGTAAATAATTTACCATTTGATACAATTATTGATAAAGAATTTGTTGGAATAAATACAGAATTTTTAAAATCTTTTGCTACTGCAACTGGTATTGAAATTGAATTTAAAGAGTATGACGATATAGATGCTTTAGTAAAAGCTATAAATAATAAAGAAATTGATTTTTATTATAATAATGGGAAAGATGTTAAATATAGTGTTGAAACTTATCAAACTGCATCACATATAAATGAACAAGTTAATATTTTATCAAGTAATGAGAATGATGTTACAATTAATACTTTAGCTTCTTTAAACGGAATGGAAGTATGTGCTATAAAATCTAGTTTAATTGCTGAAACACTAGCTAATAATGGTGTTAAAGTAAAAGAATTTAAAACAATTGAAGATTTAGTAAATAATGTTACTAAAGATGATATTATTGCTATAGATTTAGAAAATTATATATATTATTCATCTAAGTTAAAAAAATTTAAATTAGATTATCAATTTACTCTTGATAAATCATATAATTTTGTAACTCTTGATACTAACGAAAATAAAGTGTTTAATCGTTTCTTTGACTTTTATTTAAATTTTGTTAATCAAACTGAAATAATAAATGATGCACATATCAATATTGATAAAGTATTAAATAAACCATCAATTTTAAAAATAATTATTTTAAGTATAAGTACGTTAATCATTTTATCACTTTCAATTTTTGGAATATTTCAAATAACTAAAAAAGATAAAAAACAAAAAACAATTGTTGTTAAAGGCGATAAAATAAAATATATTGATATTCTTACATCATTAAAAAATCGTAATTATTTATATGATAAAATGGAAGAATGGGATAATAGTGAAATATATCCACAAGCAATTGTTATTGTTGATTTAAATAATTTAAATTATATTAATGATAATTATGGACATAAAATTGGTGATAATTTAATTAAACAAACTGCTAGTATTTTAATAAAAACACAAATGGATAACAGTGAAATTATTCGAACTAATGGAGATGAATTTTTAATATATTTAGTTGGATATACAGAAAAACAAATTGTTACTTATATTCGTAAATTGCACAAAGAATTTAAAGAATTAGAATATGGTTTTGGTGTTGCAAGTGGTTATAGTATGATTATAAATGCAATAAAAACAATAGATGATGCTATAAATGAAGCAACTGCTGATATGAAATCTAATAAAGAAGAAATAAAGAGTCAAAATAATTAGACTCTTTTTACTTGAAATTTTATATATTTTATACTAAAATGGTGATAATAGGAATAAGGTGTGTATATGAATCGATTAAAAAAATGGATTAAATCTTTAATAAAAATAATGCAAGTTCCAGAAATGAAGATATTACCAGGACATATTGCTTTCTTTTTGGTTTTGGCAATAATTCCTTTAATTACATTAGTTGCTTTAATAGCTAATCATTTTTCTATTTCATTGGAATCTTTAATTGATATTTCTTCTCATATTATTCCTGAAGATATTACAAAATTGTTACTACCATTTGTAAAAAATAGAAATAGTAGTATTAATACAGTTATTTTTATGATAATAGGATTTGTTTTAGCTTCTAATGGTCCACATGCAATAATAACAGCTTGTGATATATTATATGGTGAAAAACCAAGTGATTATTTAAGTAGTCGTATAAAAGCTTTCGTATTAACAATTATTTTAACATTCTTATTTTTCTTTAGTTTAGTAGTATTAGCTTTTGGTAATTCAATTTTAAATTTTATATTGCATTTAAAGCTTTTAGATACAATTTCAGCTCAAACATATTGGTTATTCTTTTTTATCAAATATCCATTTGCTTTCATACTAATTTATTGGATGATTAAAATGTTATATACATTAGCTCCAACAAAGAAAATACCTAGTTCTTCAGTTACTAAAGGATCTGTATTTACTACAATATCTTGGTTATTAGTTACATATGGATATTCAATATATATAACTCATTTTAGTAATTATGATTTATTTTATGGAAGTTTATCAAGTATTATTATGATGATGTTTTGGGTATATATATTATCAATTATCTTAGTAATTGGAATTGCAATTAACAGAAACGTTTATTATCGTTATGAAAAAGATAATAAAAAATAAATATTTGGATATAATAAGAATGCTTATAGCGATTACCCTATAAGTATGCAGACTACATATAGTACCGAGTGTAGTTTAACTGTGAACTAATAAGTATTATTTAGGTAATTTTGTCTCTAGGTGACTTAAGTCACCTTTTAATTTGACAAAAAATAATAAAAAGAATAAAATAGTACCTCATAGAGGAGGGGATTTTATGAATTTAGCATATATAGAATTTTATAATGATATACTAATTGAATTAGAATCTTTATTAACGTTAGATTATACTAACAATATAGTAAAGAATTATATGAGTGAAATTAAAAAATATTCTTTAAAACAAGCTAAAAAAATTAATCTTGATGAGAATTTTGCTAATGATTTATTTGATAAGAAAAAAGGTGGAACTAAAATTTATTTTGACGGAGGAATAAAAATTAATATTCCTAAAGAATTACAAAATATTTTTGGTGGATATAAAAAGGGATATTTAAAATATCATTATAATCCACGTAAAGTTTATGAATTAAAAAATCAAAAGTTAGATATCATGTTAATTAAGTTGATAAACTTTGGAAAAACATATCCTAACATTAATATTGATAGTTTAGTTGATGCTATAGATATTGAAAAAGGTTATACAAAATATTTCTTAAAAGATGAATGTGAATTTATGCAAATTGTTTGTGGAAATAAAAAAGATAAAGCTGTTTTTGATGTTTATGGAAATGATAAAATTAATTTACCAGAATATGATATACAAAATCACATTCGATTAGTTGGAAAAAAAGTAATTAGTGATATAAGAGTGGAAAATTTCTTTAAGTTATATAGTTCTGAAGAAATAATTTCTATGCTAAAAAAATATAAAACATACTTTAGTGAAAATAAAAATAATGATTATTATAATTTAATTTATAAAAAATAATTGACATAGACACTATTTTGTGTTATATTACGGGTAACACGAGATAGTGTTTTTATTTTAGAATAAAGTAGGTGACATATGAAGAAATTAGCACGATTCTTAGTAAGTGTAAAAAAAGAATTAAAAAAAGTAAGATGGCCAGGTAAAAAGGAAATGGTCAAATATTCTATCGCAACATTAACTTTTATATTATTCTTTAGTGTATTCTTTGCACTAGGTGACTTAATTATTGCAACAGTAAAGATGATGATGAAATAATGCAAAAAGAATGGTATGTAGTTAATACTTATTCAGGTCACGAGAATAAAGTAAAAGAAAAGTTAGAGATGCGAGCAAGTTCAATGGGAATGGAAGATTATATTTATCGTGTAGTCGTTCCTGAACAAAAAGTAATTGAAACAAAAGATGGAAAAGAAAAAGAAAAAAATGTAAAAATGTTTCCAGGTTATATTTTAGTTGAAATGGTTATGACTGATGAAGCATGGTTTATTGTACGTAATACACCAGGTGTTACAGGATTTATTGGTTCTAGTGGTAAAGGTGCTAAACCATTCCCACTAACACCAGAAGAAGTAGATCATATTTTAGGAAGCATGGGAATGAGTCGTCTTGATTTAGGTAATGAATTAAAAGAAGATGATAAAGTAAAAGTTATTTCTGGACCATTCCAAGGTATGATTGGTACTGTTAAGAAGATTGATTTTGAACATCAACAATTAGAAGTAATCATTGACTTATTTGGTCAAGAAACAACTGTTGAGTTAGCTCTTACAGAAATTGAGAAAGCATAGTGTATATGCTTTCTTTTTTTTGAGTTTATGTGTTATAATAACTGAAAAAATTTAAGAAGGTGAAATTATGCCAAAAAAATTAGATATACAAAAAGAAATATTAAAATTTATAATGGAAAAAATTGACATTCATTCTCTTTCTCAGTTAGTTCAATTTAATGGAAATGTTGATGAAACAATTAAATTAGAAAATATTGATGTTAATAATTTAAATATCAATAATTTTTATAATGCATTAAAAAATAGTAATAGAGAAGAACAATTATCTTTCTTTAAAAAGAATATTAATCAACATTCAGAAATCTTTGAAAAACTATTTAAAATTTGTAGTCTTGAAAAGGAAAGTTTATTTTACGTTTTGTATTATGATACAATTGTTTATTTAATTGAAAATGGTATAAATTTGCTTGATATCGTTCCTAGAGAATCTATTGCCAAGTCTGATGGTATAACTTTACAAGAAAAAATTGCTTTATTAGAAAATTATTATTTAAAAGTTGATTATCAAACAGTTGCTGATATTATTAATTTGATTTTAGATTATTACAGCCAAGAAGAAAAGGATAAAATGAACGAAATATTTATTCAATTAGAGTCAAGTGATTTTAAAATAAATAAAAATTATTATTTCGCACAAGATACATATAGTGAGTATGAACTAGAGGAAATGTTTAAGCATATAAAAAGTTTAAATCAAAAAAGAATTAGTTTAAATGATATCTTATATAAAATATTTAGACAAGAATATAAAAATGATGGAATTAAATTATTAAATAAATACAACGAAGAAATAATAAAAAGATTATTAAATCATGAAACTTTTAATGAAAATTTATTTAATTATAAAAATTTTGAATTAATTAAATTATTTATGAAAAAGTATACTAATATTATATTTACAGAAAATAATTTAGAATACGCTATGAAATTTTATATTCCATTTTTTAATAGGGTTTTACAAAGAGGTGAAGATATTTTAAAATATTACCCTTTGTTTTCTTTAAAAAATTTAGATAGCTTAGAAATAAAAAAAATAATTATGGAAAATTTTAATTATAATTTACCAATTTGTAAATATTTTTTAGAAAATAAAGCTGATTTTAAAGATATTGCTTTATGTTTAGATGAATATTATTATAATATTTATTTTAATTATTTTTTAAAGTTAGAAAAAAATTTAAGAAATAAAGAAATATCTTTAAAAGAAATAAAAAATATTAAAACAATATATTCTAATGATTATATTAAATTATTGTCGTACTTAAATACTCATGATAATAAAGAAGTGTATGATTTTGGTTACAAAATATTTATAAAAGATATAAAAAAATTTGTTAAAGTAAAAGACAATGAAGAAGAATATGAAGGACTAATGAAGTTATATTATAAAAATTGTATTAATGGGTTTCCTTTAAGTAAGTTATTATATTTTAATGATGAAATTGAACTTAATATTCATCAAAAATTTAAAAAAGAATTTGCTGTTGCTGATATTTGTGATATAAAAAAAATAAAAGTTATTAATGCTAAAGAATATCTAAAAATAATTAAAAAGTATGAATCTAAATATAAAATTGAAAATAAAGATGATTTTGAGTATTTTATATTAAAAGGTTTGTTAGTATTTCCTTATGATAAATTAAAAATAATATTAGATAATATAGATGATAATTTTATTGTAATCATAAAAAAATTATTTAAAGATATTGATATAAATAAAGTTATAATTGATGGTAATAAAATTATTTATAATAAAAAAATGATTAATTTAATTTTTAAAAATAATCAAAAATTTAAGTCTTTAGATAATAATAATGATTTAGTAATTTATTTTACATATATTTATAATTATTGGGATGATATTATAAAATTTTATAAAACTAAAAATATATCTTTAAAAATGGCAAAAAATTTTGTTAAAGAAAAATTCTTTGTTGATGAAAAGCTACCACCTCAATATAATGATCTTAAAGATTATTTATATTATATTATTTGTAATGAGAAAATTAATAATGATAAAGAAGTATTTGAAATTTTAGATAAATATTATTTAGATATGAAAATGCGTTACTATGCAACTATACCACAAGTAAAAGGAGAATTTAATGGTTATCATTATGAAATGTTAAATACAAATGATCCTTTTGTTTTAGCAGTTGGAAAACTAACTAATTGCTGTTTTAGAATTGATGGGCATGCTAAAACTGCACTTCATTATACAATGTTAAATCCAAATAATCGTATTTTTTGTGTGTGGAAGGATAATGAATTAGTTGCTCAAAGTTGGGTATGGAGAAAAGGAAATTATTTGTGTTTTGATAATATTGAATGTATAAAAAAAGAAGTTGCAAATGCTAATATTTGGGGAGAATGTTATTTAGAAGCTGCTAAAAAGATTTATACAGATTCATTAAAAAAAGAGAATGAATTAGAACATATAAAAATGATTACGTTAGGAAGAAATCCTAAAGATGTTGTAATTGAGCAACTTAAATCTTATGAAAATATTAAAAATAAAGAAGAAATGTTAATTCCAACTAGTGAAATACCTAATGAAATAAAGAAGATTTATACTGATTCAATATATGAACAGATAGTTTTATATAAAGAACCATGTTTCACAGTAAAGAAAAACAGTAAAGAGTGCCATAATATTTATTTAGATAAAAGGTCTAAAATTCAGAATATATCTAAAATAAGTAATGATATTTTATTACTAAAAAGAATAAAAGATAAAATTATAAGTATTAATGCTTTAATTGGTAAAGAAACACCATTAGATTCAATTAAAGAAGGAGAAATAGGAGATGGTTGGTATCACTATAAAATTTCTGATAATAAAGAATATTCGGGTATTTTTAGTTATGATCCTAGAGCTTACCAGGAATATGAATTAAGCTTAAAAAAGAAATTTAAATAGTTTTGTGTCAAAATAATTTTTATAGAAATAGAGAAAGCATGGGAAAAAGTTTTTCTTTAATAGTTTAATGTGATATAATATTTGAAATTTTAAAGGTGGTGATTTATGCCAAAAACTAGTTATTATATTGATAACTTAATTGTTAAATTAATTGAATTTGAAGATATTACAACTTTAACTAATATTATTGATTTTGATAATAGTGAAATTGATTCTAATTTGAAGTTACAAAATATTGATTTAAGAGATATTAATATTTCTGTTTTTTATAAATTATTAAAAATTAGTACAAGAGAGGAACAATTAAACTTTTTTAAAGATAATATAAAGGATAATTTAACTATAATCCAAGGATTTCTTAATAGTATAGACTTAAGTCATAAAAGTGTAATTGATTGTTTATATTATGATTCTATAAAATTTTTAATTGATAAAAATATTAATATATTAAAATTCGCTAAAGAAAAAACTATTGCTGAATCTAGATGTTTAACTTTAGATGAAAAAATTAAATTATTAGAAGAGTATCATTTAAAAATAAATTATCAAAAAACAAATGATTATATTTTGGCTATTAATAATTTTTATTCAAAGAGTGATTTAAATAAAAATAAAGAAAAAAATCAATATTTAGATGCGATTTATGAAAATGGAGTTCTTGATGATTTACTTAACAATATAAAAGAATTAAATGAAGAAAGAATAAGTTTATCGGAAATCATGCACAAAATATTTATGAAAAAAGATACAAATGAAGGATTATCTTTATTAAATAAATATGATGAAAAAATAAAACAAAAATTATTGAAGTTTGAAAAAATCGATAAATATGTAGGGTATACTGGTAATTTAATAACAATGGATTTGTTTTTTAAAAAGTATTATAAATATTTATTTGTAAATGAAAATTTAGACTATGGTATTACCTTATTTATGCCCTTTTTTAACATATTGGTAAAAGAAAAAGTTGATATATTAAAAAAATATCCTTTCTTAATCTCTAAAATACTTGATAATGAAAATATAAAAAAAATTATTTTAAAAAATACGATTAGCCAAGCACCACTAATTAGATATTATTTAGAAACAAAAGGAAATTATAAAGAAATTACTAATTATTTGCACAACAATGATTATTTTGAATATCTCAAATATTTTGAATTATTAGAAAAAAAATTAAAAAAAGAAGATATAACATTAGAAAAAATAAAAAATATTAATACAATTTTTTGTGATGATTACATTAAATTATTGGCATATTTAAATAAGCATAATAATAAAGAATTGTTTGATTTTGGTTATCAATTATTATTACATGATCTTATAGAATATATTACTATAAAGGACGATGAAGAATATTTTAAGAAAATTTTAAGGATATATTATAAAAGATGTATTAATGGCTTTCCGCTTTGTAAACTATTATATTTTAATAATGAGTTAGAATTATGTGTACATAAACGTTTTAATATTGAAATGGGAGCCATTGATGATTTTAAATTAAAACAAATAATGGCCATTAATGCTAAGGAATATTTAAAAATTATTAAAGATTATTGGAATAGGGTTAAATATAATGGTGTTAATGGTGTTAGTACGTATGTCATTTCTGATTTTGGAAATCATAGTACATATTCTCAGTTGTTATTATGTGGTTTGATGGTTTTTCCTTTTGATAAGTTAAAGAAAATCTTAAATGAATGTCAGTATGACTATAGAATAATGGAATTATTGTTTGATAGTATAGATAAATCTAAAATAAAAATTTCTAAAGATGGAAAAATTGAATATAATCAAAAATTAATTAATTTATTTTTTGGGAAAGAAAATGGAGTTTTAAAAAAATTAAATGCAGAAAATATTATTGTAAAAAATTTCGCCAATATTTATAATAATTGGGATAAAATTATTAAATTTTATCCTAGTCAAAAACTCTCTCTTTCAATGATAAAATCATTTGTTGAAAAACAATTATTTCAATCATATGATATAGGAATAGAATATTTTGATTTGAAGCCTTACTTATTTTATATTGGAAATAGTGATTTAGCTATTTCTAATATAAAAAAATATTATCTTGATATGAAAATGCGTTATTATGCAACTATACCGCAAGTAAAAGGAGAATATAATGGTTATCATTATGAAATGTTAAATACAAATGATCCACTTGCTTTAGCAGTTGGAAAACTAACTAATTGTTGTTTTAGAATTGATGGGCATGCTAAGACTGCGGTTCATTATACAATGTTAAATCCTGATAATCGTATTTTTTGTGTGTGGAAAGATAATGTCTTAATTGCTCAAAGTTGGGTATGGCGAAATGGAAATGTTGTTTGTTTTGATAATATAGAGTGTATAAAAAATGAACAAAAAAATGTTGATGAATGGTTTAATTGTTATTTAAAAGCAACAGAAGAGATTTATAAAGAGTCATTTTATAAGGAGAATGAAACTGAAAGAATAAAAATGATTACTTTAGGAAGGAATTCTCGAGATGTTAAAATTAGCTCGTTAAATAAATATATTAAGTTGGATAAAAGAGAAAATATTGTTTTCGTAAAAAATAAATTAAAAGATTTATTGCCGAAAATATATACAGATGCAGGTGGACAACAAGTTGTTTTGCATCAAGAACTATCGTTTTTAACTAAAGATAATTATATTAATACCAATAACATATATTTAGATAGTAGATCTAAAGTAAAACAAATTAATAATATAGACAATAAAAACGTTAAACAACATATTCAAATTATAAATGCTTTGATTGGAAAAGAAACACCATTAGATTCAATTAAAGAAGGAGAAGTAGGAAATGGTTGGTATCACTATAAAACTTCTGATAATAAAGAATATTCGGGTATTTTTAGTTATGATCCTAGGGCTTACCAGGAATATGAATTAAGCTTAAAAAAGAAATTTAAGTAATTTTGATTATATAATTGGATGTGTTATAATATAGCGCAATTGAGGTGACTCTATGGATTTATTAAGTATGTTAGAAGAAGAAATTGATTCAAAATAAAAAATGCATCAATTATTGATAAAATATATTATATTGTTAAAAGAATGTGTGAAGAATTACAATATGATCATAGATGGCTATGGGGTTTTTATGATTAGCAATTTACGGAAAAAATATTTAATAAAGAAATAAATGTTTTTGATGTTAGAGATGTAAGGGTAGTATGTACAAGTTTTAGTAGGGCATATGCTATGGTTGCTGATATACTATTATCTAATGATCCAAATTATGATCTTACTTTATTTTAAGGTAAAATTGGACATGCTTATTCTATAACTTCTTTAAAAGATGGAACTCATATAGAGATTGATCCAGTTAGCTATACAAACGATTTCTTTAATGTCAAAAAAGGGTTAAAATTTGATGCTGTTAGAATAAAGGATAATGAGAAAAAAGATTATTTAGAAGAACATACGTTATTAAAAATTGGGTATACAAATCAAAAATTGTATTTAGAATATTTAAAATTATAAAAAAAGAAATATTAAATGAGCAAGAATTAGGCGAAGAAAAATTAAATGAAATATTTAATTTTATTAAAGATTATTCTAATTTTAATAATTTAGGATTAAAAGAAGCAAGTGATTTGATTTTATTTTCTTTAAAAAACATATTAGAAGTTCATCCTAAAAATTTTGAATTTAAAAGATTAACTTTATATAATAGAATAATAAATGATAATATTCTTCTTTATAAAGTTTCTAAAGAGAATGAAGGTTATGAACATTATTGTATGTACTTAAAAGATAAAAAAGTTAAATTTTTGCATATAAATAAACCAATTAATGATTATGTGGAAGAATTTGAATATGATGATTGTGAATAAAAAAAATAAATTATAATGAAGGATGGTACTATGTTGAATATAATAAATAATGATAAAAATAAGGTAAAAAAATTAATGACTAAATTAGGATTTAAAAATATTTATAATATTGATTGGAATTTAGAAACAGAAGATGATTGTTCTATTTTTGAAGAAGCTGTATATGCTGGTTTTAGTGAAGAAGATTTATTAATACTTTTAAATTATGCTATAAAACATGGAATGAATATTAATAAAAGAACTAATATGTATGGTGATACATATATGCATACAGTTATAGAAAGTGATGATTATACTGGAAGAATTGCTCCATTTCTATATTTTGGGTATTTAAATGGTTTTAATCCAGATATAAAAAATTTTAAAAATAAAACTGTCTGGGATGTTTTAAAGAAACCAGATACTACTAAAAAAATAAATCAAAGTGATCGAAAGTTATGTTTTCAAATAAAAAAATTGTATGAAGCAAAAGAGAAACAAGCTAAAGTGTTTGATTTGAAAAATCAAAAAAAGGTATTAGAACAGCAGATACAAGAGTTAGAACAATATATTGATGATAATAAAGAATTAGATGATGAAATAATAAAAGCTTTAAGAAAAATAAAATAAAGTATTTACAAAAAGCATAAAATGTGTTATTATGTACTCGCTATGTGTTTTTATACATAGGAAGTGGGAGAGAAAAAGTGGATAGCGGACACTCGATATGACCACTCACGAAAATTAATAGGAGGTGTTTTTCGTGGCAAAGCAAATAACAAAGCAAATTAAATTACAAATTCCTGCTGGAAAAGCTACACCAGCACCACCAGTTGGTACTGTTTTAGGACCTGCAGGTATTAATCTACAAGAATTCTGTACAAAATATAATGATGCTACTAGAGATAAGATGGGTGATATTTTACCAGTTGTAATTACAGTTTATGAAGATAGAACTTTTGATTTTGTAATTAAAACTCCACCAGCTGGATTCTTACTTATGAAGGCTGCTAATATTAAGAAGGGTTCAAGCAAAGGTGCAAATGAAACTGTAGCAACTATTTCTAGAGATAAATTAAGAGAAATTGCAGAAACAAAATTACCAGATTTAAATGCTTACGATGTTGAAGGTGCAATGAAGATTATTGAAGGTACTGCTCGTAACATGGGAATTAAAGTAGAAGATTAATTTTAATATAAATAAGTAAACATATAGGTTTGACCTATGTGGGAGGTATGACCGCTGATACCACATAAGGAGGATTTATGAAAAGAGGAAAGAAGTATTTAGAAGCTGCTAAAAAAATTGAAAAATCTAAATTATATAGTTTAGAAGAAGCAGTTAAATTAGTTAAAGAAACATCTACTTCTTCATTTGATGGTTCTGTTGAATTAGCTATGAGATTAAATCTTGATACTAAAAAAGCAGATCAACAATTAAGAGGTGCAACTGTTCTTCCAAATGGAACAGGTAAAACAAAGAAAGTATTAGTTATTGCTAAAGGTGAAGCTGCTAAAGCTGCTAAAGAAGCTGGTGCTGACTATGTTGGAGATATGGATATGATTGAAAAAATTCAAACTGAAAATTGGTTTGACTATGACACAATTATTGCTACTCCAGATATGATGCCTGCTTTAGGTAAAATTGGTAAGGTTTTAGGACCTAAAGGATTAATGCCAAACCCAAAAACTGGAACAGTAACTATGGATACAAAAAAAGCTGTTGAAGAAGTTAAAAAAGGACGTGTTGAATACCGTGCTGATGCATATGGTAACATTCATGTTTTAGTTGGTAAAGTTTCTTTTGATGCTAAAGCTTTAGAAGAAAACATTACATCTTTTGTTACTTTAATGGCTAAATTAAAACCAGCTGTTGTTAAAGGAACTTATATTAAAAATATTAGTATTGCTTCAACAATGGGGCCTGGTGTTAAAATTGATGTAAATAGTTTTGACATTTAGTTTTTGATATGTTATAATGTATACATGAAAGACGTACCGTAGACAGTAGGAGCTTAGGCTTAATATTTCCTACCGAGGCAACAAATTCTATAATATGTTTAGAATAGGTTCCTGCGGTTGTAGGAACCTTTTATATGGTACTCTCATAAATTTAAGGAGGTGTAACATGGCAAATCAAAAAATTCTAGAAAAGAAACAATTAGTAATTGATGAAATTGCTAAGAATGCAAAAGAATCAAATGCATTTATCTTATTTGAATACCAAGGGTTAACTGTTGCTGATATGACAGAACTTCGTAGAAAATTAAGAGAAAATGATTCTGAGTTAAAAATTTATAAAAACACATTAACAAAAAGAGCTTTAGATTCATTAAATATTGATTTAGGTGATGAACTTAACGGACCTAAAGCTGTTGCATTTGGAACAGATATGATTGCTCCAATTAAAGTGCTAAACGAATTTGCTAAAACACACGAAGCATTACAACTTAAAGTTGGTATCGTTGATGGTGAAGTTACAGATTTAGATACATTAAAGAAACTTGCAGCTATTCCATCAAGAGAAGGATTACTTACTATGTTTGCTTCTGGTTTAATGGCTATTCCAAGAGATTTTGCAATTTGTTTAGATTTACATAGTAAAAATTTAGAAGAAAATAATTAATTAAATATTAAAGGAGGATATTATTATGGCAAAATTAAGTGCTAAAGAAATTATTGATTCACTAAAAGAAATGTCACTTTTAGAAATTAAAGAAGTAGTAGATTTAATGAAAGAAGAATTTGGTGTAGATCCAAGTGCTGTTGCTGTAGCTGCTCCAGCTGCTGCTGCAACTGAAGAAGGACCATCAACTGCAACTGTTGTTTTAACAAGTGCTGGTGCTTCTAAATTAGCTGTTATCAAATTAGTTCGTGAAGTAACTGGTTTAGGATTAAAAGAAGCTAAAGAAATCGCTGATAACGGTGGTAACGTTAAAGAAAATGTTTCTATGGATGAAGCTAATGAATTAAAAGCTAAATTCGAAGAAGCTGGAGCTACTATTGAATTAAAATAATTGAATCAATGAAAGAAACCTATACTAAACGGTATAGGTTTTCGTCGTTTAATAAAGATACAATTTAGGATGTGATTTATGAGTCATTATTTTGAAAATGATAAGAATTTAAAAAGTGAGTGGCAAGAGCACAAAATAAATATTTTAAATAAAAGTTATACGTTTATTACTGATCATGGAGTTTTTTCTAAACAAGGATTAGATTTTGGAACACGTACTTTAATTGAAACAATTCCAATTAATAAAATAAGTGGTGATGTTCTTGATTTAGGATGTGGTTATGGACCGATTGGTATTACTGTTAAAGACAATACTAATGCAAATGTTGATATGATTGATATTAATTTAAGAAGTCTTCATTTGGCTAAAATGAATGCTTCTAAAAATAATGTATCTGTTAACGTTTTTGAGAGTAATGGTTATAGTAATGTTTTAAAAAAATATGATTATATAATAACTAATCCACCAATTAGGGTAGGAAAGAAAATTTTATATGATTTATTATTTGGAGCGAAGGAACATTTAAAAGAAAATGGTGAACTTTGGTTAGTAATAAATAAGAATCAAGGAGCTAAAAGTGTTGCTAAAGATTTAGAAAAAGACTATAACGTAGAAATAGTTAAAAAAAATAAAGGTTTTTATATAATTCTGGCAAAAGTTCGTTGACAATTTGAAAAAGTTTTGTTAAAATTATAAATTGACGGCATGTACTTTCTTTTAGTACGTGCAATTAATATTTTATACATGTATAGGGGTGAAGAGAGTGGCTTTTAAAACTATAAAATCTGGGGATCACCGAGAAAGACGCAGTTATGCGAAAACAGAAAATGCAATTCAATTAGGGAATTTGCTAGAAATTCAAACTAAGTCATACCAAGAATGTATGACTAATGGACTTAGAGAGGTATTAGATGAAGTTTCACCTATTGAAAGTTTCAATGGTAATTTTCGTTTAGAATTTGGAGAATACTTCTTTGAGGAACCAAGATATACAATTAAACAATGTAAAGAACGTTTTGCAACTTATGCACAACCAATGAAAGTAGAAGCACGTTTGTTTAATCAAGAAACTGGAGAAGTTAAAGAACAAGAAATTTATTTAGGCGATATGCCAATAATGACAGAAAGTGGAACATTTATTATTAATGGGTCTGAACGTGTTATTGTATCACAATTAGTTCGTTCACCTTCTGCTTATTATGGTAAAGAAGCTGATAAGAATGAACGTATAGTTGTAACAGCTCAATTAATTCCTAATCATGGTACATGGTTAGAGTATGAAGTTGATGCAAGAGATGTTATCCATGTACGTATTGACCGTACAAGAAAAGTTCCTATTACAACTTTACTTCGTGCTTTAGGTTTATCTAGTGATGATGATATCTTAGACTTATTTGGTAAAGATGAATATCTTGAAAGAACTATTGCTAAAGATGTAAATAAAAATACAGATGAAGCTTTAATTGATATTCATTCTAAATTACGTCCAGGAGAACCTTCTACATTAGATAGTGCTAAGAACCAATTAATTTCAAGATTCTTTGATTCTTTCCGTTATGATTTAGCTAAAGTAGGACGTTATAAATTTAATAAAAAATTAAATGTTAGAGAACGTTTAGTTGGTACTAAATTAGCTGAAGATATTACTTATAATGGCGAAGTAGTTATTCCAAGAGATACAATTGTTACTAAAGAATTAGTTGATAATAATAAAGAAGCAATTGATAACTTTGGTTTAAGAGAAGTTTTAATAAATGAAGAATTAGATACTTATAATGTTGTTCAAATTATTAAAGTATATTCTAAGAAAAATCCAGAACGTGTTGTTAATTTAATTGGTAATGATGCAACTATTGATAATAAACGTTTAACTATTTCAGATGTTTATGCGTCAGTATCATACTATTTAAACTTACTTGAAGGTATTGGACATTTTGATGAAATTGACCATTTATCAAATCGTCGTGTTCGTCAAGTAGGAGAATTATTACAAAATCAATTTAGAGTGGGAATGAATCGTATTGAACGTGTTATTCATGATCGTATGAGTACACAAGAAGGTGATGAAGTTACACCTAAATCATTAATCAATATTCGTCCACTTACAGCTGCTATTACTGAATTCTTTGGAAGTAGCCAATTATCACAATTCATGGATCAAATTAACCCAATGGCTGAACTTACTAATAAACGTAGTTTATCTAGTTTAGGACCTGGTGGTTTATCAAGAGATCGTGCTGGTATGGAAGTTCGTGACGTTAACCCAAGTCATTATGGTAGACTTTGTCCTATCGAGTCACCAGAAGGACCAAACATCGGTCTTATTACATCACTTGCTAGTTATGCTAAAGTTGATGAATATGGATTTATCATGACTCCGTATCGTCGTGTTAAAGATTGTGTTTTAACTGATGAAATTGTTTATATGAAGGCAGATGAAGAATTAGATTACTATATTTCGCAAGCTACTGTTAAAGTAGAAGATGGTAAAATTGTTGCTGATAATGTACCAGTTCGTTATCAAGGTGAAAATATTATGGCACCTAAAGAAAAAATTGATTTCATTGATGTTTCACCACAACAAGTTGTTTCAATTACAACTAGTGGAATTCCATTCCTTGAACACGATGACAGTAAACGTGCGTTAATGGGTTCTAACATGCAACGTCAAGCTATTCCATTATTAACAACAGAAGCACCACTAGTTGGTACTGGAATTGAAGCAATTGCAGCTAAAGATTCTGGAGCTGTTGTAATGGCTAAAGCTGATGGTATTGTTGATTATGTTGATGCTAATAAGATTATTGTTAAGACTAAAGGTGGAAGTGACACTTATTATTTAGATGGTTATGAAAAGAGTAATGATGGAACTTGTTATCACCAAAGACCAATTGTTCGTACTGGTGATAAAGTAACTGCAGGTATGGTTATTGCTGATGGACCATCTACTGAAAAAGGTGAAATTGCTTTAGGTAAAAATGTTACTGTTGCCTTCATGAACTATAATGGTTATAACTATGAAGATGCGGTAATTTTAAATGAACGTTTAGTTAGTGATGATGTATATACATCAATTCATATTGAAGACTATAAAATTGAATGTCGTGATACGAAGTTAGGGCCAGAAGAGTTTACACGTGATATTCCTAATGTTAGTGAAGAAGCTCGTAAAAACTTAGATGAATTTGGTATTGTTCGTATCGGAACAGAAGTTAAAGATGATGATATTTTAGTTGGTAAAGTAACTCCAAAAGGTGTTGCTGAACTTACTAGTGAAGAAAAATTATTACACGCTATTTTTGGTGAAAAAACACGTGAAGTTCGTGATACATCACTTCGTGTACCACATGGTGGTGGTGGTATTGTTCACGATATTAAGATATTTACAAAAGAAGATAGTGATCAACTACCTGCTGGTGTAAGTAAAATGGTTCGTGTTTATATCGCACAAAAACGTAAAATTAGTGTTGGTGATAAAATGGCTGGTCGTCATGGTAATAAAGGTGTTATTTCACTTATCTTACCAAAAGAAGATATGCCATATTTAGCTGATGGAACACCAATTGATATCTTACTTAACCCACTTGGAGTACCATCTCGTATGAATATTGGACAAATTTTAGAAATGCACTTAGGTGCAGCTGCTAAAGCTTTAAATATTTATATGGCTACACCAGTATTTGATGGAGCTAAAAAAGGTGAAATTATTGATGCTTTAAAAGAAGCTGGATTAGATGAAGATGGAAAAACAGTTTTATATGATGGTAGAACTGGTGAACCATTTGATAATCGTATCAGTGTTGGTGTTATGTACATGATTAAATTAAATCACATGGTAGATGATAAGATTCATGCACGTGCAACGGGACCATATTCATTAGTTACACAACAACCATTAGGTGGTAAAGCACAAATGGGTGGACAACGTTTTGGAG
>CALVZI010000073.1 GCA_944372485.1 uncultured Bacilli bacterium | reverse complement strand
CATTTTCCTGTTATGCTACGAGGACATACACCCTAATTTTAACATTTTTTTAAAATTAAGGATAATTTTTTTAAATTTAATTGTTTTTTTTAAGATAAAGATAGTTTTTCGCGACAAAATCGCGAATATATTTTAACTTAAAATCCTGTCCTTTCTTTATAAAATAAAGGTTTAAATAACATTAACTTTTATTTTAACCAAGCCCTTAGGAGGGTCTTGTAATATCCATTTTACTAAGAGGACATGTAAATAAAAGGATGAATAAATCACCCTTTATTTTATTGCATTTAATAATACAATTAATAATAAATTAGATACATAACTTAATTTATATCCAAATTTCTTACTAAATTCATTAACGCTTACACTAGTATCAACAAGATTAACAATCCAGCTTTCTAAATATTTTGGAATACGATAATCAATTGGAAACATATGTGTTTTAATAATATCTATTTCCTTTTCATTTAATTCAAAGAATTTAGAAGCATTATGTACAGCATCTTGTGGATGTTTTGTAGTAAATAATAGAAATTTGTCTTTTGCTTTCTTATAATCTACAGTTCTTTCTAAATAGAAATCGTGTAATAATCCAGCTCTAGCAACATCTATATAATCTACTCTTAATGCTTTAGCTATTTTATATGAATAATATGAAACTTTTAATGAATGATCTAAACGATTACTATCATGGTGCTTAATATTTTTCATATTAGCAAATTCTTTTGTATCTAAAATATCCTTTACTAGCGATATATATTGTTCGTCTTGTTTAAATGTTTTTAACACTTTTTTTCACCCCGACTACTACATTATATCACATTTTTGAAAAATTGCAATTTCATACAACTATTTTATTCACTTGCTATATTAATATTACTATTAATTGGCATAATTTGAATCCAAGTATTACCATCATTTACAGATACATTAGTTCCATCTAAATAAGTATATTTAGTTTTAGAACCACGTGCATCTTTTGCCCAAGTAATAGGTACTGCATAACCATTTGTTATATAATATCCTTCACCAGTTCCTATATTTTCCAAGTCTTGTCTTCCATATGAATCAAAAGAATAATTTTTTACTTTTTCAATAATTATATTTTTAGCTGTATAAGTTTTTCCTGTTACATAATCATTATGTAAAGTATTATTCATACTTCTTAAATAAGTTTTTGTTTCTTCATCATAATAATATCCTGTTGTGTGATAAGAAGAATAAATTAAATCAATATTTTTAGCCACCATACTGTTTTCTTTAGTACTTAAATCAATATTCTTTTCACTATATTCTAATAATTGCCATTCTGTACTTTCTAAATCATAACCCATAGATTCTGCTTGATTCTGTAAATTTTCAGTATTTGTATAAACATTATGTGGTGCAGCAATATTATTATCACGCCAATAAGCTTTAGATGCATTAGTAATACCATTCATATTATTAATTCCTAAACTTGATATATCTTCTTTAGCACGATTACTCCAACCAAAATGGGCATAAATTGCACTATTTTCCATTGCATAATCCAAGAAATAATGTCTTGAAGAACGAACTGGTCCAATTAAATCTACTTGTTTATCTTTAAATAAAGCCATAATTCTAGTAAGCCCACCTTCAACAATTATTTCATAATTAATATATGATTCTTGAAGTCCTGCGTGCTTAGCAGAATCATGATTATCAATCATAACAGCAATAGGTCTTTCATTACTATCTAAATCAACTATTTTAATATTAGATTTAGCTTCTACTTTTATTTTTTCTTTTACTTGTTTTTTTACTTCTTTAGGCATTAAGAAATAATACATTCCAGAAAAAAGAACTCCTAAAACTAAAATAATTAAAATAATTTTTTTAGCTATACTTAATTTTTTATTTTTCTTTTCATTTTCTTTCACAACACATCACCTACTTTAATTTTATCATATAGTCAATAAATAATTACTAATTTTAAAAGATTTGGTGTAAATATATGTAAAAAACTACAGTTTTATTCTGTAGTTTCTTTATTCAATTCATATTTATCACTTAATGTAAGTTTAATTGTTTGATCTTTTAAATTATTAGTACCAGCTGGAATACTTTGACTTGTAACATAGCCATAACCTTCTATTTCATACTTTATTCCCATATAATTTAAAATACGTTCAGCATCACTTCTTGACCATCCTACCATATCAGGTAAACTTGGATTAGCATCATTAGTAACAATATAAACTGTATCACTTGAAAGAATTTTAGTTCCACTTTCAGGATATTGTTTAATTACTTTATCACCATTACCAATAATTACTTGTTTAACACCAAAAGAATTTAATTCTACTTTTACATCATTTAAAACTTTATTTATATAATTTCCCATTGTATATTCATTTACTTTAGTTGGTGAAGTAACAGATGAGAACATATTACGATATTTAGCAATACTTTGCATTACGTTTTTACTTGCATCAGCAAGACCAACTGAAGTACCATGTGTAGGTCTTCGCATTGCTGCATAAATAATTATTTCTGGATCATCTTTTGGGTATAAACCAGTAAATGAGAAAATATAGTCATTTTTACCAGATAACCAAGCCCCTGTTTCGGTATCATAAATTTGGGCAGTTCCTGTCTTACCTATAATATCAAAACCATCTATTTTATATAAATATCCGGTACTACCTGGATCAGTTCCATGAATTACGTTATACATTAATTCTTTCATTTTATTAATAGTAGTAGTACTAACAATTTGTTCACTTTTTTCTGTTTTACTTTTATATGTAACTTCATTAGTATTAGGATTAACAATCTTATCAATGATATGTGGTTTTAACATTCTACCATTATTAGCAATCATTGTTAAAGCTTGCATTTGTTGGATAGCAGTTGTAGTTATACCTTGTCCAAAACCAGCTGTTGCAACTTCAATATCATAATTAAAGTGAGTATCCCCTTCTTGTTCACGAGAAAGTTCAATTCCAGTAAGTTCACCAAAACCATATTTTTTTAAACATTCACGTAAATCTTTTTTAGAAATATACTTATCAAGTAAATTAGCAATACCAACATTACTAGAATACTCATAACCTTTATCGTATGTTATTGTTCCCCAACCAGTACGATTCCAATCATAAATTGTATCATCACCAATTTTAAAGTTACCTGATAAATATGTATCATCTCCCTTATATGTTCCTTTTTCCATAGCACACAGATAAGTAAATGTTTTCATTGTACTTCCTGGTTCATACACATAAGAAACTAATGGATTTTCATAATTAGTAATATTTCTAACATTAGGGTCAAATGATGGTGTTGAGGCAGTACCTAAAATATCTCCTGTTTTAGCATCCATAACATGAATCATTAACCATTCAGGATTATATTCTTCACTTGTTTCTTTAACAGCACTTTCAACAAATCTTTGAATATTGGCATCAAGTGTTAGATAAATATCACTACCATCTTCTGCATCAATTCGATATTCTTTAGTATTAGGAATCTTATAACCAAAGCGATCTCGTTGATATTCTAAATACCCATTCTTTCCCTTTAATAAATTATCATATTTTTGTTCAATACCAAGTTCTCCAACGATTTCACCTTTATCATTTTCTTTTGCATAACCTAAAACATAAGAAGCAAAATCTCCATTAGGATAATAACGTTTCTGTGTTTCTATAAAATCAATTCCCGGTAAATTTAAAGCTTCAATTTCTTCTTTTTTTAACTCTGTTATACCACGTCCACCTGGTCCAAGTTCTACTTGATAACTATTTTTAGTAAGTAATTTAAGCAAATCTTCTTTTGTCATATTTAAAACTGGCGCAAGTTTTTCAGCTGTCATATCTGGATCTACAACATGAAGTGGTGTTTTAGAGTTAGCACTTCTACTTTCACTTAAATAAGCAATAACTGTGTAGGATGAAACATTTAAGGCTAAAGCATTCCCATCTTTATCATATATAGTTCCACGACTTGAATAAAGAGTCTGTTTTACTGTATTACGACTCATAGCAAACTCATCCATATTTATTCCTAAAATATTAGGAGAAAGTGATAAATAAGCAAAAACAACATACAAAAAAACAATGATTAGAAAGAAAAACGCATAAACTAATTTTGGAAATTGCCAAGTTTTTAAACGTTCTACTTTCTTTTTCATTGTTACAGTCACCCACTTATTTATCAATTACAACGATATTATCATTATTATACGCTAATCCCATATCATTGACAATATCTTTTACTTTATCAAAAGAGGTTAATTCATTTACTTTCATAGTTAAACTTTCAACTTTCTTTTCTTGATTATTAATATCATACTTAATTTCTTCAACTTGTAAGTTTAAACTACCAATATTTGCTCCACAAAAAATTTGTACAACCAAAGTTAAAACAAGTGAAAGTGATCCTAAAAAATATAGCATCTTTTCACCTTTAGTAATTCTAATTCTTCTTGTTTTAACTCTTTTCATAAAACCTCTCCTTATTTTATTCTTTCAATTACTCTTAATTTTGCGCTACGTGATCGATTATTATATTCAAGTTCATCCTGACTTGGTTCAAAAGTACCAACTATTTTATACTTTGGTAAGTATTCATCAGGAATAACTGGAAGTTTAGCTAATTCCTTTGGTACTTCACTAGCACTTTTAAATATATGTTTACAAATACGGTCTTCTAATGAATGAAAAGTAATAACTGCACATCTACCACCGATTTCAAGTAAATCTAAGGAATCAGTAATAGCTTTCTCACAAACATTAAGTTCGTCATTTACTTCAATACGAATTGCTTGAAATACTTTACGAGCTGGATGTTTATCACGTTTATACTTTTCAGGTACCGCACTTTTAATTATATCAACTAACTCAAATGTTGTTTCAATATTTTTAATACTTCTCTCTTTTTCTATCTTACGAGCAATACTAGTTGCATATTTTTCTTCACCATATACTTTAAAAATACGAACTAAATTTTCATAAGAATAAGTATTAACAACATCATAAGCACCTAAACTTTGTTTTTGATTCATACGCATATCTAACTTAGCATCTTTGTGAAAACTAAATCCACGTTCAGATTCATCTAATTGTGGACTAGATACTCCTAAATCAAATAAAATACCATTTACTTTATAAACTCCACGTTTATTTAATTCTTCTTTTAAATTAACAAAATTACTCTCAATAATTTCAAAATTACTAGCAATTTTAGATAATTTATCAGTACTAAAATTAATTGCTACTTCATCTTGATCAAAAGCATATAACTTACCTTTTGGTATTCTTTTTAAAATTTCACTGCTATGTCCAGCAAAACCTAAAGTACAATCAACAATAATACTATCTTCATTTAAATTTAAATTTTCAATACTTTCATTTAATAATACACTAATATGTTTCATAAATCACCTATACGTCTAATCTCGTATCAAATAGCTTATCAGCTATTTCTGTAAAATCATCGACGTTTGCCTCAAGTAATGTATCCCATGACTCTTTATCCCAAACTTCTAAATGATCATTAACCCCTATGATAACACATTCTTTTTTTAATTTTGCATATTTAATAAGAGGTAAACTTAACTTTACACGTCCTTGTTTATCAAATTCACCATTAATAGCCCCAGATAAAAAGAAACGCATAAAATTTCTCGCATCTTTAATATTAGGTAACTCTTTATATTTAGCAATAACATTTTGCCATTCAGATTCAGAATAGATGTATAAACACCCATCTAACCCACGTGTAACTATAAAATTAGTCCCTAATTCATCGCGAACTTTTGAAGGTATAGTTAATCGACCTTTATCGTCGATAGAATGATGATATTCACCCATTAACATAAAAATCACCCACTTTACCCCACTTTTTACCACTTAACATTAACATTTTACCCTTTTATATAGATTTTGTAAAGTAATTTTTAGAAAATTTCAAAAAAAAGATATGACAAAAGTCACTCTTATTTTAAATTTTACATAACTTTACATTATTCTTCTTGCATAGCTTTATTAATCATTTTAAAAGCATTATCTAAGCCATCTTTAACATATTTACCTATTGTATTAGAAATAGTATATCCTAACTTAGATGTTTTATTATTATAACTCTTAGTTGTATCTTCTAAATATGATTCAATATCAACATTCTTTCCAGCTATTACATCTTTTTCAAACTTTTCAATTTGTTCATTAGTAAAAGTTACTTTCTTGTGTTGTTGATACTCGTAATAACCAGTAGCTTGTGATAAATACAAAGTTAAAAAAGTAATAAAGAAACACCAAAAACAAAACTTAAATATTTTTTTATATATTTTTATCTTATCTTCGCGTTTCATGAATTAATCACTTCACTTAATATTTCACCAATAATATTCATTGTATTACTAACTTCATCAATAGTATTTTCTACTCCCCCACATTCAATTAAAATGGTGTGTGGGTGCAAATCCTGATTATATATCCCATTAACATCTTCACCCTTTTTGGTACTAATACCACGACTTATTTCTGGATATTTTTCTTTTAACTTATCATTTATTTTATTAGTTAAATCTAAATTAGATTGATAACCCGGATTATCTAGACCAACTACAAACATAACTTTCGCATAACTTACACCATTAATAACTGCCGTACTTGCATCTTTTTTAATACTATCACGATGAATATCAATAAAATAATTTAAACTTGGATATTTTTCCATTGTTTCTTTAAAATAAACGCGACTTGCATTATAACTTTGATAATAAGCTAAATTATTACTATTTAAGTAATCTTTAACACTTCTTTCTTCAATAATAGTTGGTATATTTAAACTAGTTAATTTTTCTTTTAATACATAGGAAGCAAATAAAACATTAGGTGTAATATTATGAATCTCCCTATTCTCCATACTATATTCTTCAGTACCATGGGTATTATATAAATAAACAACTGGTTTAGTTACATCAACTTTATTCTCATCTACAATATTATCAGTTTTAACACTACCTTCATTACTCATAAAAACAGCTTTAAAATCACTACTTTCGTTATCTTGATATAAAAATGTATCAGAGATAATACTAAGTGGTTCTTTAGGATTAAAACTAAATAATATATTACCTAAACTCTTAACTAAATTACTACTACTTACATCTAGGTGATGATTTGCATCTTCTAACATAAACTCTACAATGTCACTATTACTCTCACTAATTTTAAGTTTCTGCATTAATTTAAAAGTTGTAACAAAAGCACAAATAAATAATATTAACATAAATACATAAATTTTTTTAATTTTTCTTCTTTTTTTAGCTTTAAATCTTTTAGACATATAATCACCCTAGAATAATTATATGAGATTAAAGTTAAATATTTTGTCAATAATTATTTAATCTTATATTCTTTATGAATACTAATATTTAATGCTTCACTAATTAATAAACTAAGTTTTTCTATAACAAAATCAACTTCTTTAGGAGTAACCATTAAATTATAACCAGTAGGATTAAGTATTTCATAAATAAACTCTCTTTTTTCATAATCATTTAAAGTACCAATTTTACCAAGTAATTCAACATCATTTTCAATATTATCACTTATATCTTCTTTTAAATAATTAACATAACCACTAGGAACTAATTTAGAACTAGGTTTATTAATATTACTTTTTACATAAGTAAAATATTTAGTCATATATTCAATTGTATCACTGACAATAGTAACGGCACTTACAACGGTTGGAACACCCAAAGCAATAACAGGTACACCAACCGTATCAAAACTTATTTCTTTACGAACATTACCAACTCCACTCCCTGGTTCAATACCTGTATCAGTTATTTGAATTGTTTTATTAACTCGTTCAATAGACATACTAGCCAAAGCATCAATAACAATAATTAAACTAGGTTTTAAAGATTCAACCAAAGATTTAATATAATCACTAGTTTCAATACCAGTTTGAGCCATAACTCCAGGATTAATACCAACTACTCTTTTAAAACCATTAGACATTTCACCTAATAAATATAAATGATTAGTGATTAAAACATTATTAATTACTTTAGGCCCCAAAGCATCAGGAGTAACATTATTATTACCTAAACCAATAATCATAATAAGTTCATCATCACCAACATTAATAAGACTTTTAAGTTCTTCACTTACAACATTTAAAACATTTATATAATTATCTTGATCAGTAACATCATTAAATTCAATAGTTATATAATTTCCACTCTTCTTATTAATTTTAGAACCAATCTCATTATTAACATTAACCCTAGTTACTTTTATATCACCAATCTCACTTACATCACTCTTAATACTTTCTTTACTACTATCAATAGTTTCAAGTACTAAATCAGTATGTACTTCATAGTTTTTTAAATCTATTTCTTTATTCATAGTATCACCACTAATAGTTTTAACTAAAAAGATATTTTTAATCAAAAAAACTTAATTACATACATAATTAAGTCGTATTTTTATATAAATTTATATCATTACTAATTCTAGATTTAATTCTTTAATTAAACTTTTTAATAACATTAGTATTTCTTTAATATCTATACCATTTGCATATTCATATTTATTACTATAAATATTCCATAATTTTAAAATTCTATCATCATTAACAATCGAAAATATTATTTGTTCATAATCAATTAAATAATTATATGAATTTCTTTTCTTTATAGTATTTAAAATTGCTTTTCTTAATATATTTATTTCACTTTTTAATTTTGTTAAAAAATAATATATATCATAATAATCTTTCATTCTACTATTAAATTTTCCTCTTCGAAGTACTGTTTCTATTTTTTCAGCTAATATAGTTTCAATATTATAACTATTTATAATTATTGTTTTATTTTCAAATATTAAAGGATATTTATATTTTAATTTTCTTGTAGTAACTTTATCTCCTGTTGATATATCAATTTCTAAATTAACTTTTAAATTATTTAATTTTCCTATAATGTGATATTTATTACCACCATATATATCATCTTCTCTTATATCAGTTATATTAACAATATCAAACTTAACTCCATCTTTTAAATCTATACTTAATATTTCATTTAAAATATTTATCATTTTTTCTGTCTTTATATCTATACCATTAATAGTTGTATCCATATCTTTTGTCATTCTATTATCTATTCCAAATATTGCAGATAATAATAGTCCGCCTTTTAAAATAAAATTATCATTATACTTAGATAAAGAAATTCTTTCTAAAATTCGTTCAAACATATATCTTTGTAATATTTCATAATGATTAAGATTATGCTTTACTTCTACTTCTTTTATTAGTTTTTTTATATTAGAGTTTTCTACCATTTCATCATTACTTTCACAATTGTATCAACTTTTTCATAAATGTTAAATATTTTAGCATACTCGGTCAATAAATCAATATTTTTTTCTTTGCTATTAAAATAATAATTTAAAATTCTATTTTGTAATTCCAAATCAATCTCCCTTTCATTTCTTAACATATCACATATACATCTTTCAGCATTATAAACTTTAACAGGATTTCCAATTGGACTTTTTACTTCAATAATTCCTATATTGTAATAATTTTCAGATGAGTGATGAACATGATAATTTCCTCTTACTTTCTTATTTCTTGGAACTGTTATATCAATTTCCGATGGAACCTTATTTGTAAGATTTAAAATATGTAAAGCTGTATTATATGAGAATATAGCACTTGGATATTTTTTTTGTAATATATAATAGTCATCTTTAAATTTATTTGTATCCATATATAATCCATGACTAACTTTTTCTATAATACCATTTTTTATATAATCATTTATTTTAGATTTAAAGATTTTCAGTTTTACTAATTCTGATGTTGTAATATATCCATTATTATTATTTAAAAAATTAATTAATTCTGTGTTATGCACATTATCACCCAGTTTCCTTCGTACCTACATTATATCACTTTGTGGTACAAAAGTAAATATTTTGAATTAAAGTTACTTGTAAAAAATATTAATTTGTGATAGTATGTATATAGATGAAGTTGTCTTCATAAAATATTAAAGGAACATTCAATTTTCGCATGTTGAATGTTGCCATTTTGTTGGTTCCACCTAAATCATTGCTGAGTTAGGTGGTTTTCTTTTATATTAATACTATAAAAAGTAAAAATAATAAAAGGAAGATAATTATGATTAAAGAAAAAATTAAAAAATCTTTCTTATACATTTTATCGCCTCCCTTCATTTTTGAAGTTTGGCTCCACTCAACTTATTAAATATTCCCAAACTGATTATATCAAACATTTGTTATTAAAATAGTAGATTTTACAAGAAAAATAATTAAAAAAATAAAGTAATACTATATTTTTGTTGATTTTTTTGTAAATTTTTGTTAAAATTAGATTATTAATGGCCTGGAGGTGAAAAGTTATGCCAAATATGAAAAACGCTAAAAAGAAAGTTATCGTAGACGCTAAAAAGAAAGCTGGTAATAACGATTTCAAAGCTAGTATGAGAACTGCTATGAAAAATGTAGAAAAAGCAATTTTAAATAAAGATGTTGATGGTGCAAAAGAAAAACTTGCTGTTGCTATTAAAAGAATTGATAAAGCTAAAGCAAAAGGTGTTGTTACTCCAAACTTTGCAGCTCGTAACAAATCAAGATTAACTAAAAAAGTTAATGAAATGAAGTAATTTATACTTCTTTTTTTTTGATTTTTTGATATAATTATTTTAGGTGAAAATATGAAAAGAAAATATGTATTAATTTTTTTTATTTTAATATTATTGTTAATTATTTTAAATCAAAATGTTATAGTTACTTATATTGCTAAGAACTTTTTATATAAAAATGAAGTAATTGTTCCAGAATATTCTTATTATCATTTGGATACTGATTTTAATTATGTAAAAGAAACAAAAGATTTTGTACCTAAAAATAAACAAGATATATTAAATATTGTTTATACAGTATTAAATAATGGTTGGGAAACATTCACTTTTTATTGTCCTGATGAATATATTAGTTGTAAAAATGATGTTAATAGTATTTTTAAAGATCAAAGTACTTTATCTCATTTAAATAATTTTATTCATCCATATAATACTTATAGTACTATTACAGCTGATATTTCTTCTTTAGGAAGAATTAAAGTTGATGTGAAAAAGTTATATAGTAAAAATATGATTAAAGAGATTGATGAAAAAGTTAATAGTATTTATAAAGAAATTATAAAAGATGATATGAGTGATCGTGATAAAATATTAGTTGTTCACGATTATATAATAAATAATACTATTTATGATGAAGAAAGATCTAATGCTATACTTAGTGGTGATAAGAGTAATAGTGATAGTAATTCTCATTCTGCTTATGGACTTCTTTATGAAGGCAAAGCCATTTGTGGTGGATACGCTGATACTATGGCTCTATTCTTAGATAAAATGGGTATAACTAATATGAAAATTGCAACTTATGATCATGTTTGGAATGCAGTATTATTAGATGGAGTTTGGTATCACTTAGATTTAACTTGGGATGATCCAGTATCAGATAGTGGTGAAAATATTTTAACGCATACTTTCTTCTTATTAACCAGTGAAGAATTAGCAAATCAAAATACAGGGCAACATGATTATGATAAAAAAATCTATTCAGAAATTTAACTGAATAGATCTTTTTTTATATATTTAATTCATTTATTTTTTCTTGATAATTGTTACTGTTAGTAATATAACTTCCAACAACAACCATATCAACATTATATTCTTTTAATTTAGGTATTAAATTGTTATTTACTCCCCCATCAACTTCTACTAAGAAATTATATTTTTCTTTTAAATCATTTAATTCTTTTAATTTAGTAAAAGTATTCTCTATAAATGTTTGACCACCCATTCCTGGTACTACACTCATTACTAATACTAAATCTACTAATTCTAAATATGATTTTAAAGATTCTACTGAAGTATCTGGATTTACTGAAATACCTACTTTAATACCTAATTCTTTTATTTTCTTTATTGTTTCTAATATATTTATATTATTTTCTAATTCAATATGAAATGTAATATAAGCAGGTTTTAAAACTTTATAAATATCAATATATCTCTCTACATCTTCAACCATTAAATGAACATCTAAAGGTTTACTTAATTCTTTTAATAGTTCTATTTGTTTTAAATCATCCATTGTTTTATTATTAACAAAGATTCCATCCATAATATCAACATGAATAAAATTTGTTGTTGTATTATTTAATAAATTTAATTTATTTTTTAAATCTTCTTTAATACTTAAATATGAGATAGATAATTTCATAACTCACCTACTTCTCTATAAATTTTAAATAATTTTCATATCTACTTTTTAATATTGTTTTATCATTTACTTTTTCTTTAATCATACAGTGATCTTCTTTATCATGCATACAATCTTTATATTTACATAAATCACGGTATTTATTAAATTCATTGAATTGATCTCTTATATCAGCTTTTGATAATGAATCAAGTGATAAAGCTGAGAAACCTGGTGTATCAGCTACTAACCCATTACATAAATTAATTAATTCAGTATGTCTTGTTGTATGTTTACCACGGCCTAAAGCAATAGAAATTTCACCAGTTTTAATATTAAGATTACTATCTAATTTATTTAATAAAGTACTTTTACCAGCTCCTGTTTGTCCAGTAAAAACGCTTACTTTATCTTTAAATATTTTCTTTATCTCATCTATTTCATAATTATAATAAACATCATAACCTATACTTTTATAATAATTATAAATAGTTTCTATTTCTTTTTTCTCTTCACTTGTTAATAAATCAGTTTTTGTAAAACATATTATTGGTTTAACATTATTATATTCAATAATTGTAATTAATTTATCAAGTAAATTTGAAGAAAAATCTGGTTCTTTAACACTAGTTATTAATATTGCTTGATCAATATTTGCAACTGGTGGTCTAACCAATTCATTTGTTCTTGGAAGAATTTCTAATATATATTTATTTTGTTCATCAAATATAACATTATCACCTACAAGTGGTGTTATATTTAATTTACGAAATTTACCACGGCTCTTACAGATGTAAGTTTCGTTTCCTGCAAGAACCGTGTAATCATTACTTAAACATTTAATTATTTTTCCCTTCATTAACTTTATCCTTATCTTCTGCTGTTTCTTCATCTTTTTTATCATCATCAACAGTTGGTGTTTCTTGTTTTGGTTTTGCTTTAGCAACTGTTATATTTAAAGGTGTATTTTCAATCACTTTAGTTCCAACAACACGACTTTGTGAAATAATTGTTCCTTCTGGATAACTATCTGTTTCTTCATATTTAACATTTAAAGTTACACCATGTTCATCACAGAATTTTTGAACATTATCAACAGTCCATCCTTCAGTTACAAAATCAGGATATACTGTTACAAAATCAGGAATAGTTAAAGTAATTGTTTGACCTTTCTTTAATTTTTTACCAGCTTCTACACTTTGCGAAATAATTGTATTTTCTTTATAATTATTTTCTTCTGTAACTTCTTGTGTTTCTATAATTACATTTATTTCTTTAGCTTCTAAAGTTGCTTTAACTTCATAAACATTCATACCAATATAATTTTCTATTTCATACATATTAGTTCCTTTAGAAACTATAAGTGTTATAGTTGTACCTTTTTTAACACTTCGACCAGCTTGTGGATCTGTTTTAATTACTTTTCCTTCTTCAATCTTATCATCATATTCTTCTTTAGTTTTAGTTGCCACTTCAAATCCCGCATCTTGTAACATTTCTTCTGCTTTAACTACAGTTTTGTTAGAAACATCTGGGATTTTCACATCTGGTTCTTCAGTTATTTTTGGTAGTAAGAAGAAGACAAATGCAAGTAAAGCAACTAAGAAGGCAAATATTCCACCAGCAATAATCATCATTTTATTCATTTTTTTATCTTTTTTATTGTCTTGATTTTCATCTTCTTGTAGCTCTTTATTTCTTAATCTTGACATACGACTAGTTTTAGGAACTTCCTTTGTTTCATCAAAATCATGTTCTGGATATTCATAAACTAATTTTGTATCATTAGCGTGTTCTGGTTCTAAAGCAACTTCAATGTCTTTATACATATCCATAACATTATCATAACGATTATCTGGATTTTTAGCACAAGCTTTTAAAACAATATTTTCAATACTTTGTGGAATTTCTGGATGATCTTCAGTAATACTTGGAATATCATCTTTCATTTGTTTAATAGCTATTTCAACTGCATTTTCTCCTTTAAATGGCACTTTACCAGTTAAAAGTTCATACATTAAAATACCTAATGAATAAATATCACTTTTCATAGTCGCTCCAGTACCATTAGCTTGTTCTGGAGGTAAATAGTGAACAGAACCCATTACTGAATTAGTTTGTGTAAGTTCATTACTATTTAAAGCCATAGCAATACCAAAGTCAGTTATTTTAGCAACACCATTATCTAATATTAAAACATTTTGTGGTTTAATATCACGGTGAATGATGAAACTTTCATGAGCACATGCGATGGCACTTGTAAGTTGTAACATTATATCAACTACTTCTGGAAGTGTTAAGGCACCACGTTTCTTAATTAAATTTTTAAGTGTTTTACCATCAACATATTCCATGACAATATAATAATTACCATCATCTTCTCCGACATCATATATTTCTACAATATTAGGATGTGTTAGAGATGATGCAGCGATTGCTTCTCTTTGAAAACGACGAATAAATTTTTCATCATCAGCTAAATCACCACGTAATACTTTTACAGCAACATCACGATTTAATATTGTATCATGAGCTAAATAAACATTAGCCATACCACCTTCACCAATCGTTCTAATTATTTTATAACGATCATTTATTTTTTGTCCCCTTACGATCATTCTTCTACACCTACCTTATTTAAGTATGCAGCGGAAATATTATCATTACCACCACGATTATTACTTTTATGTATTAGCTTACTAACTTTTTGATCAGCTGTTAAATCTTCATTTAATACTGTTTCAATTTGTTCATCATCTAACATATTAGATAGACCATCACTACATAAGAATATTCCTTCAACATCAGTTTCTACATCAAACACATCCATTTCAACAGTAGTTTGAGCACCTAATGCTTTCATTAAAACATTTTTACGAGGATGAGCTTTAGCTTCTTCTGGTGTTAATTCTCCTGATTTAACAAGTAAATTTACTAAAGTATGATCAGTTGTTATTTTATGTAATTTACCTTTCTTTAACACATAACCACTAGAGTCACCAATATTACCAAAAAGTAAAAATTCACTAGTTAATACGGCCATAACAATTGTTGTACCCATACCAGTACTTTCTGGATGTTCTTCAGTATAACGATAAATTAATACATTAGCTTCACTAACAACTTCTTTTATAAAACTAATCGCATCTTCTTTATTACCAACACAACCAAGTTCACGGAATCTTTTTCCAATATGTGAGATAGCTATACTAGAAGCAACTTCTCCTGCTTTATGACCTCCCATACCATCAGCTACAGCAAGTAAATATTCATTATTTTCATTTCTTATTATAATTACGCTATCTTCATTATGATCACGTACTTTTCCTGGATCTGTTAAATATGCAGTTTCCATTATTTTCCCTCCTCATAGTGTGATCGTAACTGCCCACAAGCAGCTTTGACCTTACTACCAAATTCACGACGTATTGTAACACCAATACCTTCTTTTTTTAATATATCATAAAACTTTAAAATAGTATCTTGACTACTCTTTTTAAATTCAATATGACTTGTTTCATTATATGGAATTAAATTAACATAACAATTAATATTTTTTAAAAGATGAGCTAGTTCTAAAGCACATTCTTTAGTATCATTAACATCTTTTAACATAATGTATTCAAAGGTTAAACGACGATGTGTTTTATCTACATATTCTTTTAAAACACTAATTAATTCTTTTAATGGATAAGCTCTATTTATTGGCATTATCTCATTTCTAAGTGAATCATTTGGAGCATGTAATGAGATAGCTAAATTAACTTGTAAATTTTCATTCATAAATTCTTTAATCTTAGGAATAATACCACAAGTTGAAATAGTAATATGTCTAGCTCCTATTGCAATTCCATTAGGGTGATTAATAATATTTATAAATTTCATAACATTAATATAATTATCAAATGGTTCCCCTATTCCCATTAAAACAACATGACTAATACGTTTTTGTGTTAATTCTTCAACCATAAGTATTTGTAATACCATCTCATAAGTTTCTAAATTTCTTCTTTTCTTTAACCTTCCACTTTCACAAAACTTACATCCCATATTACATCCAACTTGTGTTGAAACACATAAGCTATTACCATAGTCATGATTCATTAAAACAGCTTCAATTTTTTCTCCATCATAAAGTTCAAATAAATATTTTTTAACATCAACATCTTCTAAGACTCTAAGTACTTTAAGAGGTTCCATATTAAAATCTTCTTCTAATTTATTTATAATATCTTTTTTTATATTAGACATTAAAGAAAAAGACTTAACACGTTTTTTATAAAGCCAATCAAAGACTTGTGTTGCCTTAAAACTTTTCTCATTAATACTTAAAAAATATTCTTTCAAATCATTATATGTTTTTCCATATATATTTTCCATAATTCACCTAAAATAATTATACCAAAAAAATAAATAATAACAAAGAAAAATTAGTTTTTTTTGGAAATAGTTGCCTTTTATTTATATTTATAAAATATAACTTACACTAATTTGACATTTTTAAAAATAAAAAAATCTTACACTGTAAGATTTCTTATTTATACTTATCTACTTCTTCCTTTTTTCTCTTCATAAACATTTATTTGTTCATTATAATAGAATTGTTTTACTTTTAATTCACGTTCTAATAAATCAATTTTTTTCATTAATAATTCTATATAATGTTCATCTAAATACTCAGCATATTTTCCTCTAACTATAGCTTTAAATTTTTCTACATCATTTAAAACAAAACCTAATAAAGAACCTGATTCATCAGAATTATCATTTACTAAAGACATTATATAATTAATATAATTCTCTAATTTACGTGATACTTTCTTTTTTAAAATGTGTTCAACAAAATTTCTACTATTAATTGTCATTGAAGAAACATCTAGACCAGGATGTTCATTATTGTTTTTAGGATAAAAATTAAAACCATTATTTAATTTTTTTACATCTAAATCTACTTTACAATTATCATATTTACTTTCAATAAGTGAATATTTACGATTCATAAAATCATCTCTTTTCTAACAAATCTGGTCTTCGTTCTTTAGTTCTTTTTATTTGTTCTTGTTTTCGCCAAGTATTTATATTTTCATGATGTCCTGAAAGTAAAACATCTGGAACTAACATTCCTCTAAAATTAGCAGGCTTAGTATATACTGGATAATCTAGTAAATTATTGTGAAATGAATCATATATATGAGAATCCTTATTAATTACACCATCTAATAATCTAACAACACTATCGGTGATGACCATACTAGCTAACTCTCCACCAGTTAGAACATAATCGCCTATACTTATCTCAATATCAGCTAATGTTCTAATTCTTTCATCAAATCCTTCATAATGACCACATATAATAATTAAATGTTTTTCACTAGTTAAATCATAGGCTATACTTTGATTATATGTTTTTCCTTGTGGAGTTAGTAAAATAACTTTACTATCTTCTGTTTTTAAATCGTCAACTGCATCAAATATTGGTTGTGGCATAAGTACCATACCTTGTCCACCACCATAACCATAATCATCAACTTTCTTATGTTTATCTTTTGAATAAGTTCTTATATCATAAACGTTTATAGAAACTTTATTATTATCAATAGCTCTTTTCATTATTGATTCATTTAAAAATCCATCAAACATGTGTGGGAATAAAGTTAAAATATCAATCTTCATCAATTAACCCCTTTATTTCTTCTATTTTAATTATTTTTTTCTTTAAATCAACTTTTTTTACAAAAGCTTTATGATATGGAACTAAATGAACTTTTTCTTTATGAACTTCTAAAATTCTTCCTGTTTTTGTTTTTATAACATCATAAACAAATCCACAATAACGATTAGACCAAACATCTAAACCAATTAATTCTTCATCTAAATAATCAGGAAACTTAACATCATCACGATTAATAAATATTGGTTCACCTTTATATTTTAAAACATCATTAATATTATTAATTCCTTTAAATGTTATCATATCAAATATTTTATGTACGCGATATGTTTCCATTATTTGCATTTCTTTATTTTCACCAATATAAAACTTTCTTCCTTTTTGAAATACAGTTTCTTTAAATAAAAATTCACTTGAAATTTTTACTTCACCTTTTATACCATGAGTATTAACAATTCTTCCAATACACAAATAATTCATTATTTCACCTACTTACTAAATTGATATAAAATAATACTAGTTGCGACAGCAACATTTAAACTTTCACAAATACTATTCATTTTTATATATAGATATTTATCACATAATTTAAATATTTCATCACTTACACCATTTGCTTCATTTCCCATTATTATAGCAAATTTTTTAGGAATTTCAAACTCTTTTAAATCATTTCCACCATCAACTTTAGTTCCAATTATAGTAACATCTTTTTCTTTTAATTTAGGTATTAAACTTAATAAATCAGTTTGTTCAATATCAATTTTAAAAATCATTCCTTGACTAGATCTTATTGTTTTAGGATTATAAACATCAACAGAATTCTTACCAATATAAATTTTATCAATTCCAAAAGCAACGGCACTTCTTATAATCGTTCCTAAGTTACCAGGATCTTGTATTGAATCTAAAAGTAATACCCTATCTTCAAAACTTTCAATTTTCTTTTTAGAACAAATACCCATTATACTTGGTGGTGTTTCAACATCACTTAATACTTTCATAATTTCTTTAGTAACATAAATTGTGTCTACATCTATTTTTAAATCTATATCTTCTACTAAAATAAGTAAATCTAAACATTTAGATTCATAAGCTTCTAAAACTAAATGTTTTCCTTCAATTAAATATTTGTTAGTTTGTTCACGATATTTTTTTTGTTTTAATTTTTTTATTTTTTTTATCTTTTCATTTTCTAATGAAGTTATAACCATAATATTAACTCCCCTCAAAGAATATTTTATCAAAAAAATAGTTAATAGTCTATAAAAATTCATTCTTTATTTTCTTTATAAAAATCCCATTTCTTTA
>CALVZI010000072.1 GCA_944372485.1 uncultured Bacilli bacterium | reverse complement strand
TTGGACATGTAAAAAATGCAATAATGAAAATGACCGCGATATAAACGCAGCCATAAATATAATGTGGGAAGGTTTAATAAATAATTTAAAGTTAATCGGATGAACAAACATCAAAAAATTTCACTGCGAAATGTACAAGTACGGTAGCGACTATCGGAAATTAGTCTCTGGAGGAAAAAGCGTAAGCCACCGATGAAGGAGAAATATCTAATTGTGAGATTAGATGCAGTCAAATTTATTTGACTTTTGTTCTAACTATTATCAATAAAGATAAAAGAAATAAAATGATAGAAATGTATCTAAGAACTTTTATTATAAAAATTCTTTTTTGCATTTTATCAAACCTCCTTTCTTTTATGAGAATAGAGGTAGACACTCAACAACTGAAGTTTCCTAATACGCAATATATCATAATTATTTTCATAATACAAGTAAATAAACTTTTGGTTTAATAAAAAAGAAGCAATTATATGCTTCCTACCCTATTTACTTTTTCTAGATAATAATTATTATTATCTTTTTTAAATGTATAAATATAATGATTTAATTTATTTTGATTATCTATTAAATTAGATTCATTTTGAGTTACATTTTGAGCCAAAACATTTTTATCTTTATGGTTATAATATATAGTTACTTTATTATTAATACTAAGTTCTGTTATTTCAAAGTAACCAACAACAACTTCTATTTCAATTCGATCATTATATTTTGTAGCTTTTAAAACTTCTAAATCATAATATGGCAAAATAGTTCCACCACAACTTAAACCTTCTTGAGAATAAGTATTATTAGTACTATTATATTTAAAATTTGCATAAGAACAACCTTCACTACTTAATGAAATGTGTTCATACTTTATATTACCAAAAAGTTCTTTCATCTTTTTATCTACTTGATTAGCATCTAATACAATCATTTGTCCTGCTTGAAAATTTTTAAATGTATCTTTAAAAGTATTAATAGCAATATATAATTTTACATCATCTTTTAAATCTTTTATTTCGGTTTTTTCATTTAAATAAAAATATCCAAAATAATCTCCAGCCCATAATGTATTTAATTCTAAATAAGGATTCATTAAGGTAGTAACTAATTGATCATTATTTTGTAATACTGTAAAATTTTCTTCTTTTTTACTTTCTTCTATTACTTCTTTGTTGTTTTCACTTACATTATTTAATTTAACATTATCTCTATTATTAATCAAAATAATAATTCCAGCCCCAATAATTAATCCTGATATAAATATTACAATCTTTTTCATATTCAACTCCTAATATATTCTTTTAATAATTCTTTTCCTTCTTTAGTAATTCTTCTAGATTCTCTTATTTTTTGAATAGCTTTATTATGTGTCCATTTATCTAATTTATTATCTTTTAAATATTTTAATGTAACTTTTGGATACTTTATATAACAAATTGATATTAACCAACTTATAGCCATTAAAACATAATAATCTTTATTTTTTATACTATTACATATCTTAAATATTTTATCTAAATATTCGGGAGTTATATAATAATCTAATAATAATACTAAACCAACTCTAATACTATATACATCATTAGTTTTGATTAATTTATTAATAAATTTAAATCCTAGTTCTCTATTATTGTTAAAGCACTTTAAATTAGCACAAAAACTATCGCATATAGCCCAATTATCAATAACCGTGATAAATTGTTTAACTAACACTAAACGTTCGTTAAAATCCATTTTAACACTACTTATGATAAAACCATAAATCATTTTTTCTTCATAATATTCTAATTTATTTAATTTTAAGAAGTCTTGATAATTACCTTTAGATATTTCTTTTGCAACTTTCTTTAAAAATGGAATACGACAACCATAAATATTATTAACTTCTTTAATTATTTTTTGATTAAATTTTTTATATTCTAAATCACTATTATCTTTTAAAAAATTTAAGAACTCTTGATAATCATTACTACACCAATTTTCTTTAATTAAATTATTCATCTGCATGTGGGTGAAACTGTTTATAATTCTCTTTTAATCTTTGATTAGATATATGTGTATATATTTGTGTAGTTGATATATCAGAGTGTCCTAATAGTTCTTGAATACTTCTTAAATCAGCACCATTTTCAAGTAAATGTGTTGCAAAACTATGTCTTAAAGTATGTGGTGAAAAAGATGTTTTTACATCCTGTTCTTTAGCTATTTTTTTAAGAATTTTAAAAAATCCTTGTCTTGTTAAAGCAGAACCATGATTATTTATAAATATATAATCACAAGCTTTCTTTTTAAGTAAACTATTTCGATAATTATTTATATATAAACTTAAATATTTTAAAGCAACATCACCTAGTGGAACAATTCTTTCTTTATTACCTTTACCAATTGTTCTCACATAAGCCATATTAAGATCTACATCATGTAATTTTAAATTAATAAGCTCACTTACTCTAAGTCCAGTCGCATACATTAATTCAAGCATTGCTTTATTACGATAACTATATGCGTCATCTAGTTTAATATTTAATAATTTATCAATTTCTTCCATACTAAGTACTTTAGGTAAAGTCTTTTTTCTTTTAGGAAGTTCTAATAATTCACTAGGATTATTACGAATATATTTTTCTATTAATAAAAACTTATAAAAGCTTCTAATACTACTAATATTTCTTGATATAGTTCTTTGATCTAATCCTGATTCATTTAAATATTTTAAATAACTAGTAATTTCTTTCTTTTTTATTGTTTCTAAATTCTTTTTTAAGATATTTTTATTATAATCATAATATCTCATTAAATCATGATGATATGATTCAATTGTATTTTCACTATATTTTTTATCTATTCTTAAATAAGTTATGAAATCTTCAATTCGTTCTAAAAACTCATTCATATTCTCACCTATTTTAATTATACCATTCATTTAAATAATATGGTAGAACTAATTAATAAAATTTGGTATAATTGTAAAGAAAGTTGGTGTTTTATGAAAGAACCTCTAGCAATCTTAATGCGACCTAAAAAACTTGATGAAGTATTAGGACAAAAACATTTAATTGGTGAGAATAAAGTTATATATAATATGGTCAAAAATAAAAAATTATTTTCAATGATTTTATATGGCCACCCTGGTATTGGTAAAACAACTTTAGCAACTGCGATTATTAATGAATTAGATTTAAAATATCGCATGTTAAATGCGGTAATAAATAATAAAAAAGATTTTGATATTGTTATTGAAGAAGCAAAAATGTATGGACATATGGTTGTTATTATGGATGAAGTTCATAGACTTAATAAAGATAAACAAGATTTATTACTACCTTATTTAGAAAGTGGTTTAATTACTTTTATAGGTATGACTACTTCTAATCCATATCACAGTATTAATCCCGCAATTCGTAGCCGTTGTCAAATTTTTGAATGTAAAGAACTAGAAATAAGTGATATTGTAACTGGTTTAAAAAGAGCTTGTGATAGTGATTATTTAGATGGTATTAAAATAGATGATGAAGTTATAGATTATATTGCTAAACTATCTGGTGGTGATATGCGTTTTGCCTATAATTTACTTGAGATATCATATTATTCAACAAGTGATTTTAATGTTACTATGGATGTTGTTAAAAATATTAATAATAAACCTGCCTTCTTTTCAGATAAAAATGAAGATGGACACTATGATGTACTTAGCGGACTTCAAAAATCAATTCGTGGAAGTGATGTTAATGCAGCACTTCATTATTTAGCTAGGTTAATTGAAGCTGGTGATTTAGATAGTATTTTTAGAAGACTTAGTGTAATAGTTTATGAAGATATTGGACTTGCGAATCCAGGAATGGGGCCTAAAGTAGATGCGGCTATTCATGCCGCTGAAAGAACTGGTTTACCAGAAGCTAGAATTCCGCTTGGAACAATTGTTATTGAAATGGCTTTATCCCCTAAATCTAATAGTGGCGAAACAGCAATTGATGCAGCTTTAAATGATATTAGAAGTGGTAATACAGGTAATCTTCCAGAACACTTAAGAACTAATTCAAAAACTTATAAATATCCTCATGATTATCCTAATGCTTGGGTAAAACAACAATATTTACCTGATAAATTAGTTGGAAGAAAATATTATAACCCCAAAACAACAAGTAAGTATGAACAAAGTTTAAAAGTAGTATATGATAGAATAAATGAATTAGAAAAAAAATAATCAAACGATTATTTTTTTGTTTTCTTTAAAACCATTTTTTTATTTATTGAATAATTATAATTAATAACATTAATCTTTTGTTTATCATTAATTTTATTATTAAATTCAGTTTGTAATGTATTTAATTCATTTGTAAATTTTAAATGATATTCCATATTTTCTTTTCTTAAACTTCTAACACTTTTAAATATACGATATGAATCATAACTTAAATATCCATATATAGTACCAAATATAATTGTTGGAATAATTATACCAAAATTTATTAGAAAGACCGGATATAAAGAACTTATGATTGTTATATTTAATAAATTAAATTTAAAGTATTTTTTTAAACTATTTATTTGATTCATAATATTTTTTTGTTCTAAATCATGTTTTTTCTTTAATTTTAAACAATCATTATTAAAATTAATTTGAATTTCATCTAGTTTTTCCATATTAAATATCCTTTATATTTGCAACATAAACATTTCTAAACCAAAATATTTATCAACTTTACCTTGTTTAATTTCAATATCTAATGTAGCTAGCTTATCAAGATAATCAATTAAAATATCAGTACTATATTTATTAGAATTAGTTAAAGCTAATTTAATACGATATGGGTGAATACCTAATTTTGTGGCAATATTATCTCCAGTATAACCTTTTTTATATAATTCTTTAGCTTGTAACATAAGTCTAAATTGATTAGATAAAATAACTATTATTTTTATTGGTTCTTCATTCATTTTAATCATTTCATAATATATTTCCATAGCTTTTTCTTTATTCTTATTAACTATAAAATCAATAAGTTTAAAAATATCTAAATCAATATTTTTGTGAACTAAAGTCTCAATATCACTTTTATTAATGATTTTATCTTCTAATTTATAATTTTTTAATTTAGTAATTTCTTGTTCTAAAATAAGTAAATTATTACCTACTCTATCAATTAAAAAGTTTATACTACTATTATCTATTTTATAATCTTCAAATAAGTCTTTTACAACACTATTTAAATTGTTATTTTTATTAAATTCTTTAACAACACCTTTAGCTTTAATTAACTTAGTTATTTTTTTTACAGAATCTATTTTTTCATATTCAATATTAAATATTATTATTGTATTAGGATTTGAATTATTTAAATAATTAATTAAAAGATCAAGATTTTGTTCTAAAGTGTTTTTGACTGGTTTTCTTGTAAAAATATAAGCATTATCAACTATTATAATCTTTTTATCATCAAATAAAGAAATAGTTTCTGCATCTTCAAGAATATTATCAATTAAATCATTTTCTAAATCATACCTACTAATTGCCAGTTCATCTACTTTTTCTTTTTCAATAATTTTTTTAATTTCTTTATCAATAAAAAAAGATTCTAATCCATAAATTAAATAGTTCATACTATCACCTTATTAATTATATCATGATTTAATCAAAATAAAAAGGAGTTTTAATATCTAGACCCCTTTAATGTTTTTGTCATAATTTTTAATCGATCACTACCATTTTGATGAATTCGATGACGTTCATTAATATATTTTTGTAGTTCATTATCAACTATTTTTTTACCATTATAACTAGTTTCTAATCGACCTTCAATATTTCTTCCATTATATATTGTATAATCCTCATAAATATCACAAATTGTCATATTTTCATCAATTACTACAGCATATTTCCATATATATTTATTTTTAAATATATCTTTTTTAAATGAAGAATAAATATTTTCGTTTTTATTTTTCTTCTCAAAAAGTAAAAACCATCTAACGTCTTCAGTACTCATTTCATTTCTAGAATAGTTTACTTCTTCTAAATCATATCTATGATTTTTAATACCT
>CALVZI010000071.1 GCA_944372485.1 uncultured Bacilli bacterium | reverse complement strand
TATTTAAATACATTTCTTGATAACTTGACCACATAATGTCACTTCCTTTCTTTAAGCTGTTATTATAATACATTATCAAAAAAATACATAATAACCAGGGGGTCACTATGTATTATAAAAAATTATTTACCTACTTTTTTTTAAAAACTTATTAATTTTCTGAAGTTACTATAAAATTCTTAGCAAAATCAAATTTATCTTCATTAAGTAAATATAAATATCCTAAGAAGCAAAAAACAATTGCTCCAATAAAATTAACAAATAAATCTTTCATTGTGTCATTTATACCAAGATCTAAGTAACCATTCTCAACGGTTGCAAAAACATTTCCTTCCCTATCATATATAATTGTATGATCAATATCTTCTATTTTTACAACTTTATTACTATTAGTTTCATCTAAATAAACTGTATTTACATTTGAAACAACAACATCCTTTTGCATATCAAATCCCATATATCTATCCATACCATATTCAAAGAATTCCCAAACTACACCAATTGTCATACTAAAAGAGAAAGCTACTATAGCCACAAATAAAGGACTCATATTAATTGATTTAGCATGTTTATTAAGTAAATCAACTAAACTAAATCCAATACCAGCCGCTAAAAAACCATTTAAAGTATGCAACATTGTATCCCAATTACTTATATGTCCATAAAAATTATTAATCTCCCCTAATATTTCAGCACTAAATATAAAACATAAAATTATTATTTCTAATAAATTAGGAAATGTTATTTTAAATCTTTTTTGAATAAAGAAAGGTAAAATTAAAAGTATTAGAGTTAATAAACATAATGCTACATCAGTATAATTTTGTAAGAAAAATTGTCTGATCATCGTTAATATAACTAAGAATCTTAGAATAAAATAAACAATTATGGAACTTCTTTTACTTTCATTATAGGCTTCTTTTAAATTATTACGAAATTTTTTCATACTACCACCATATTAATTATATCATGATACTTAATTATTTACCATATGATGCATACCAGGTGATGATGAATCTAAAGGAACAATTGTATAACCATTATCTAAATAATATTTTATTTTACTTTCTAATGAATTAACAGTCGTATATTTATAAGTTGAATCATGCATCAAAAGATTAATTACATCATGTTTTGGTGAATAAGTATAAATCATATTCATTTGTGCTTCTTCATTATAACCAGCTGCATCTCCACTATCAACATTCCAATCATAATAATAGAATCCTCTTTCTTCAACTAATTTAGTTAATCTTGACATGATACCAGGATTAAAACGACTAACTGTATTTGAACTACCACCAGGAAAACGAATTAAAACTGGACGCATACCGGTAATATTATAAACTTTATCTTGAATAGCCTTTAAATCATTAAAATATGCATCCTCACTCGCATAAATTTCTTTATAATTATGACTATATGTATGAAGTCCAATTGTATGTCCTTCATCATACATTCGCTTAATTAAATAATTATATTGATCACTTTGATTAGTAACAAAAAATGTTGCTTTAACGTGATATTTATCCAAAATATTTAATATTTCTTCTGTTCTTGGTGAAGGGCCATCATCAAAAGTAAAGTAAACTGTTTTACTACTATTTTGTTGATTCAAAGAATTAACTTTGCTTTTTAGATCCTTAATTTCTTTTTCTAAAGTACTAATTTCACTTTCAATTTTCTTATTTTCTTCATCGCTTTTTTGTACATCTTTTTCAATATTATTTTTTTTCTCTAATAATTTTTTATTTTCTTCTTTTAAATCGTTTAATTTTTTAGTTTCTTTCTTTAAATAAGTTACATTTGAATTTGTTTCAATAGTTAAATAATAAACATAAACATTAAGTGACGTAAATAATAAACAAGATAATATTAATAATACATAAACTAAACGTTTCCACTCATTCATATTATTTATTTACACTCTCTTCTAAACTTTGTTTACGTTTTTTATTCATCTCAAGTACACTATTTAAATTTTTATTTAATTCTTGTTTATTATTTAATTCACTATTCAAATTATTGATTTCTTCATTTAACTTATCTTTAGATACTTGTTCCTTTTTTAATTTATCTTCATAATCTACATAAAACTCTTTATACTTATCCTCTTCTTTAGTTAATTTAGATAAATTATTAAAACTAAGTATAAAAAATACTATTAAAAAAGTTTGTAAAGTTATTAATAAATATAAGAAAATATTTTTCATACACATCACCATTCATTCATATTATAATACCAAAAATTATTTTTAAACACAATTATTTTTAAAAATAATACTAATATTCTTGACATAAGCTTTAAATTTAGGTAAAATTATACATGTAGGCACACGGAGTAGTACTCAAGAGGCTGAAGAGGCGCCCCTGCTAAGGGTGTAGGTCGGGCAACTGGCGCGAGAGTTCAAATCTCTCCTACTCCGCCATATTATGTTATTAAAAAAGTACAATATTTTGTACTTTTTTTATTTGTCTTATTTTTCATTATTTTTTATTCCATAGAATTCTCTAACTTTATCTTCTAATTCTTTTCTAAGACCATCATTATTTTTAAGAAGTTCTTTAACATTTTCTTTTCCTTGACCTAACTTCTCACCATTATAAGCATACCAAGCACCACTTTTTTCAAGTATACCAGCTTCAACACCTAAGTCAATAATTTCACCATTCTTAGATATACCTTCACCATACATAATATCTAAACTACAATTTTTAAATGGTGGCGCCATCTTATTTTTAACAACTTTAACATTAGCTTTACTACCAATTACATCAGTACCTAACTTAAGTTGTTCACCTTTTCTAATTTCTAAACGAACTGAAGAATAGAATTTTAAAGCTCTTCCACCAGGAGTAGTTTCTGGATTTCCAAACATAACCCCAACTTTTTCTCTTAATTGATTAATAAATATAGCAATCGTATTAGTTTTACTAATAACACCAGATAATTTACGTAAAGCTTGACTCATTAAACGAGCTTGTAATCCCACATGTGAATCTCCCATCTCACCTTCAATTTCAGCTTGTGGTACTAAAGCAGCTACTGAGTCAATAACAATAATACTTATAGCCCCACTTCTAACTAAAGCTTCACAAATTTCTAAAGCTTGTTCTCCATTATCAGGTTGAGATAATAATAAGTCATCAATATTTACACCAATTTTAGCAGCATATTGTGGATCTAAAGCATGTTCAGCATCAATAAATGCAGCTCTTCCACCATTTTTTTGTGCTTCCGCAATTGCGTGCAAAGCAAAAGTTGTTTTACCACTTGATTCTGGTCCATATATTTCAATAATTCTACCTTTTGGATAACCACCTATTCCAAGTGCTTTATCTAACATTAATGACCCACTTGAAATAACATCTATTTCTCTTTTAGAATGATCCCCTAACTTCATTACAGAACCTTTTCCAAATTGTTTTTCTATATCTAATAAAACTTTACTTAAAGTATCATCTGGCTTATTACTTGCTTTTGCCATTATAACCCTCCTAACGTACAAATTAATTGTATACTATATTTTTATGATTGTCAATACTTTTTACGAACATTTGTACGTAAATATATATTTTTAATCACACTTTAAATAGTATAACAAAAAACCAATAAAATAAAACAAAATTAACAAAAAAATAACCAAGTTACTTGATTATTCTTTTTCATTTTTACTTGATATTAAATGTTTATTCATATAATAATATTGAATTCCACTTAAAACTGATAAAACTGCAGCAATTACTAATAAGAAATCAGAAACTTTTAAATTCCATAATTCAAATGGTAAGTTATAGAATAAAGTTAAAGTAATACCAACCATTAAACATGCAGTTTTCCATTTTCCTGATTTTATAGCCGCAACTACTTCACCTTTACTAGCAGCAAGCATTTTAATTGAATTAACAATACTATCACGCACAATTATAACAACTGTAATAATTGGATGTACAAATCCAGTTGCACTTAAAATAATTAAAACTGAATTAACTAGTACTTTATCAGCAATTGCATCAATTAATTTTCCAAAATCAGTTATCAAATTATATTTACGTGCAATATAACCATCAAGAAAATCTGTAAGTGAAGCTAAAATAAATAGTACACCAGCAATTAAATATTTAACATTAATTACCATTGCTTCATTAACAAATATTAATGGAAATTCAAATCCAGCCGCATCAAAAGGAAATAACAATAATACAATTATGACAAAAGCCATAAAAATTCTTAACATTGTAAGTTTATTAGGTAAATTCATAATTCCTCCTACTTAATAACATTCGTTTCTTTATCATCTATCGTTGGAATAAAATCATCACTACCCATTAAAGATATAAAACAATATCCAATAACAAGTAATAATAAGATAATTATTCCATATGTAACAAAAGGTGAAATAAAAAATGATCTTTTTCTTTCTAAAGTATATGGTGATACAATTCTTTTTTGTTGTTTCTTATTCTTTTTATTTAATTTTTTTCTAGCCTTTTTTATATCATTTACTGATATCTTAGAAGTATAATCAAATAAATATTCATTAAATTCATCAACCATATCTTCATAATCTAATCCTAAATATTTAGCATAATCACGAATAAAATATTTTAAATAAAAAACATCTTTAAAACCTTCTACATTACCAGCTTCTAAGTTTTCAATTTGCTTTGGACGCATTTTTAAATCTTCAGCAGCCTCATCAATTGAAACACCAATACTTTCTCTGGTTTCTTTTAAACGTTCACCAATTTCTTTCATTTATTCACCACCTTAATAATCAAAAAAAATAATATTTTATAAGCCATGTTCTGTTCCTATTACTAGGCGACAAACATTTATCTATCATTTCTGATCCCAACAAAAATTCTTAATTCTCTTTGTTTAGGTTCCCCTACCAAATTTGGGTTTCTCGCTCATGGGGTTTACCGCGTTCCACTCTTATCTTTCAATAAGCATCGTCACTATGGCACTTTTATACCTAGAACCATATCCTAAGACGTAGGTTCATCAGAGCCGTTAGCTAAAAAGCTACTATAGGTTATTTTTTCCCTATACATGAACACTAAAGCCATCACAGACTTTGCGAGCATGGACTTTCCTCTACATTACAAAGAATGCAGCGTTTGTCAAAATATTATTCTTTACCATAAATAATTTTCTCTAAATTAGATACTCTTCTAAGTAAGTCAGCATTTGTTCCATCATTACTACTAGCTTCACTTAATACATCTAACTTAGTTTTTAAAGCACGAAGTTCTTTCTTTAAAGAAATATTTTCTTCCATTAGTTCTTTTTTATCATTGTCTAATTCCTTTAAAATTGCACCCATTTCTTCGTAATCTCTTATTACGATATCTAAATATTTATCCACTTCTTGTGGTCGATATCCTCTTGTATCAATTTTAAATTCTTTTTCCAAAATATCTTTTGGTGATAACATTAATCTTTCTTGATACATACAAATGCCTCCTTTTTATCCAATACATGTATATTTTCTCAAAAAAAAAGTAATTTGTCAATTTACTTTTTCAATATTATCATCACATAAATGCGAAACTACCTTTAAATAACTAACATTTTCAATCATATCACTAAAAATTATATCAATATGATCTTGAATAGTCATTAGAATCACCTCTATTAAAATATATCAGTTTTCTAATAACAAATCCTCACTTTCGACATAACTAGCTAAAACTTTTACCCAATAAACATACTTACACAAAAGAAAATAATTCCAAGTAAAAATCCCATATACGCACTTTTTTTATTATGGGCTTCTTTAATATGTGGAAATAACTCAAATACAATAATGTATACTAACATTCCACTAGTTAAACTAAGAAGTACCCCAAGTACTAAATTATTTAATAATTCTTTACTAAATATAAACATTAATAATCCACCAAAGAAAGTTGAAAGTACAACAGGAATTAGTAATAAAATTGTTCTTTTTAAATCTTTTTTAGAGTGATACATAGTTGAAGTAATAGTCATACCTAATGGAATATTATGAAGTCCTACTCCTAAACACATTAAAATACCAGTAATAATAGAACTACTAACAGCCCCATATAAAGCCATTCCTTCAATGATATTATGTAAAATAATAGCAATACTAGCAACTATACCAATGTGATATAAATTATTTTTAACTTCTTTATCTTCATGATCATCATGTTCTTTATGTTCATGATCTGGAATAAAAATATCAAGTATCTTTAAAACAACAAAACCAATAATAACACCCATTACTAAAATTCCATAAGTTAAAGCTTTATTAACACTATCTTCTAACATTTCATATGCTTCAGGTACTATTTCAAATATTAATAATAAAGACATAATACTAAATGCAATACCAATTGAAAATTCAATTAATTTAGTACTATTTTTAAAGATAAAGACAAGCATAGCCCCTATTAAAATAAATATACCTAAATTAAATGTAATAACTAACCCCATTATATCACCTTCCTAAATATTATATATAAATAGTTTTTTTCCTCAAGAATATCAATATTATATACTATTTTTGTAATTTATACAAGAAAGTGAAAAAAGTCAATACATTGTGACTAAAAATAGTACAATAAAGATATCGTTATATAACGATTTTTAAAATTTATTAACTATTTTT
>CALVZI010000070.1 GCA_944372485.1 uncultured Bacilli bacterium | reverse complement strand
TACATCACTCTGTAATTATGAATATTAAAGGAAAATCTTATAGAATAAAAGATTTAATTCAAGAAGATTTTAACGAAGAAAAAAGTAGCTAAAAGCTACATTTTGAATTTACCAAAAACCTACAATTTTTTTTACCAAAAACCTACAAAAATATTTGACATTTACAATCCCTACCCTTCGATATATAATTATTATATAATTTTTTACAAAAAAAAACAATATTTGATAAAAAAGTCCGTAATTAGTAAATAGACAATTTAAAAATCACTATAATTATGTTATACTTTATTAAATAATTAGTTATTTATTTGTATTTACTATTAGTAGTTTCAAATAATTTTTGTTATCACACCATTAAGTTTAAAACTTGCACTTAACAATGAGAATATATAAGAGCATAACATTAATATTATGTTCATTTTTTTTATAAAATTTAAATTCTGAAAAACTAATATAAAAACTATTAATTTTTTTGATTTTTTAAAGTTAATCATCTTTTAAACAATTTTGTAAAAGTTTAGTTAATAATTCTAATTAAGTACTAAAACTATGGTAAGATAAGACTTCTAAAGGAGGAATTAATTTGAATAAAATAATACAAAAGAAAAACATAGAAAATATTACTTTTGAAAATATCAAACACATTGATCAAAATGGTAATGAGTATTGGCTTGCCAGAGAATTACAAAAAGCTTTAGAGTATGTAGAATGGAGAAAATTTAATGGCGTTATTGAAAAAGCAAAAAACGCTTGCTATAACAGTAATTATAATGTAACAGAATGTTTTGTCGAGGTCGACAAAACATCAAAAATGCCTAATGGTGGAACAAAAAAATTATTAGATTATAAATTAAATAGATATGCTTGTTATTTAATTGTTCAAAATGGAGATCCTAGAAAAAAAGTTATTGCATTAGGTCAAACTTATTTTGCAGTACAAACAAGAAAACAAGAACTTTCTGAATTTGAATATGATAATCTTCCCGAAATAGAAAAAAGATTTTATCAAAGAAATATAACTAAACAAGGAAATTATTTATTGCAACAAGTAGCTACATCTGCTGGAATTAAAAATATGGCTGAGTTTCATAATGCTGGTTATAAAGGTTTATATAATGGAGAAACAGCCAATGATATTTTTAAAAGAAAAAATCTACGTTACCGAGAAGATATTTTAGACAATATGTGTAGTGATGAACTAATTGCTAATTCATTTAGAATATCACAAACAAAACAAAAGATTGAAAATGAAAATATTAAAGGTGAAAATAATTTAAAAATGGCTCATAATTTAGTTGGAAAGGAAGTTAGAAAAACTATTAAAAAATTGGGTGGTACTATGCCAGAAGATTTTCCTACTCCTAACAAAAGTTTAAAAGAATTAGAAAAAGAGAAAAAAAGATTAGAAATCTAAAAAAATTTATTAATAAGATACTGCTTTTATTATTTTATATTAATTATGAAAGTAAATAAAAAAACGATTTCAAAATCGTTTTTTTTAAATCTTTAAATGTTTTCTTACCGCACGCCAACTTCCAAACATACCTACTAATATACCAATAACAAGTAATATTAAAGCTACATTAAATGTAAATGGGCTTGGTTTTACAAGTTGAATGAATGGTGAGAATAATTGTCCATTAAAGTGTTTATATAAAGAATCATATCCAATAGCAGTTGCAATAATAGGAATAATTGATCCTAAAGCACCTAAGAATAGGCCTTCAAAAATAAAAGGAATTTTGATATTAATATTACTTGCACCAACTAAACGCATAATATCAATTTCTCTTTTACGAGCAACAATTGTAATTTTAATTGTATTAGAAATTAAGAATGCTGTTACTAAAATTAAAGCAACTACCATACCAATACATACTTTTCTAACAACATCAAATACAACAATTAATTGTTCAATCATTCCTTCCCCATATTTTACTACGTCTACACCTTTTATTCCTTCTATTTCTTTAGCTGTTTTATTAATTTTCTCAATTTCCTTTACTTTTATTTGATAAGTATCTTGAATTGGATTTTCTTCATCAGTCCAATTTTCCATAATATTTTTAAATGTTTCTGAAGAATCCATCATATCAGTAGTAATATCTTTTTTTGACGTAAATTCATAACTTGAAACATTTTTTAAACTTTTAATTGTTTCATCAACAACAGTTCTTTGTTCATCAGTTATATTACTATCTAGAAATGCAACAATTGTTACATCCTTTTCAACTAAAGTTGCAAAATTATTAACATTAGCTGACATAATAATTGAAATAGATACAACAATTAAAGTAATTGTAATACAAGAAATTGAAGCAAGTGAAAGAGCAAAATTTCGGAAAACACTTTTAAATGAATCTCTTATATTTCTACTTAGCATTCTTAATATTTTCATAATTAAAAGTCCCCTCCTCAAAATCTTTTACAATTCTTCCAGAATCTAATAATATAGTTCTTTTCTTTAAAGCATTAACAATTTCTGTATCATGAGTAACCATTATAATTGTTGTTCCCATTTTATTAATTTCGACTAATACTTTCATAATTTCCATACTAGTCCCTTCATCTAAGTTTCCAGTAGGTTCATCACATATTAATAATTTAGGTCCATTAACAATTGCACGAGCAATAGCTACACGTTGTTGTTCCCCACCAGATAATTGATTAGGATATTGTTTAGCTTTGTGTTTTAAACCAACAAGTTCTAACACTTTAACTACTTTAGTATGTATTTCATCTTTAGGAGCCCCTAAAACTTCAAGGGCAAAAGCAACATTTTCATACACTGTTGATTTAGGTAATAATTTGAAATCTTGGAAAACCACTCCTAACTTTCTTCTTAATTTAAATACTCTACTATTTCTAAGTTTTGCAACATCTAATCCACCAACAATAATTTGTCCAGAAGTTGGTTTTTCTTCACGATATAACATTTTAATTAAAGTAGATTTTCCACAACCTGTAGAACCTATAATAAATACAAATTCACCTTTTTTTATTTTTAAATCTAAATTGTGAATAGCTGTAACCCCTGTTTTATATGTTTTTTTTACATTACGCATTCTTATTAAATCCATAAAACACCTTCCTATTCTCCACCATATACTTCATAAGCATCAGTAACAACAAAAAATGCATTCTCATCTATACTATGAATTCCTTCTTTAACAATAAAATATTCTTTAGTAGGAATTATACACATAATAACTTTCTTATTATTTCCAGTAAAACCTCCACGAGCTTCTAAAACAGTTACTCCGTGATTTAAATATCCAGTAATAAACTTTTTAACTGAAGTTTCATGTTCAGTAATAATATAGAATGCTTTAGATTCTGAAATACCAAGAATAACTTTATCAGTCATAATACTAATAATATATAAAAGTATTACTGAATACATTAAAACATCCCAACCAAGTGCGAAAGCACCAAATAAAATAATTAAACCATCAGTAAAGAACATTGCATTACCAATAGAAACTTTAAAGTATTTACTAAATATTTGATTTAATATATCAGTTCCACCAGTTGTAAAACCTGATTTAAAAATTAAACCATAACCAAAACCACTAATAACAGCTCCAAAAATAGTAAGTACTAAAGTATCATCTATTCCTAAATTAATATAACTTACAATTGGTACTGTTAATTTTACAATTATTGGATATAATAATGACCCAATAACAGAATTAGTTGTTTTTTCTTTACCCAATAATATAAAACTTAATATTAGTAAAAATACTGAACCAATTAAAATAACCATAGATGGATCTAAACCATATAGTTTGTTTAAAATAACACCAAAACCACTTACACCATATATAAGGTTACATGGCAATAAAAATATATTAAAAGAAATTGAAACTAATAATAAACCAATTAAAAAAGTAACATATCTTTTTAAACGATCTTTTTTATAAATGTTCTTTAATATATTTTCTTCTACTTTTTTCTTAAAAAACATATTACTTACTTCCTTTCTTTAAATATGCATAAATAAAATTATCAATATCACCATCAAGTACTTTTTTTACATCACTAACTTCTTCTTTAGTACGATGATCTTTAACCATTGAATATGGATGCATTACATAACTTCTTATTTGTGAACCAAATCCATTATCTACACTTTCACCCTTAATAGCTTTAAGTTCATTTTCTTTTTTTTCTAACTCAATTTGAAATAACTTACTTTTTAACATTTCCATACATTTAGCTTTATTTTGAATTTGACTACGTTCATTTTGACAAGTAACAACTATCTTAGTTGGTAAATGGGTAATTCTAACAGCACTATCAGTTGTATTAACACCTTGTCCACCATTACCACTACTTCGATAAACATCAATCTTTAAATCTTTTTCATCAATATCAATCTTAATTTCACTATCTTTAAAATATGGTGTAACAAGTACAGAAGCAAAAGAAGTATGTCTTCTAGAATTAGAATCAAATGGTGAAATACGTACTAAACGATGTACACCTTTTTCACATTTTAAATAACCATAAGCATTAAGTCCACTAACTTTTAAAGTAACACTTTTAATACCAGCTTCATCACCATCTTGTAAATCAATTATTTCACACTTATAATCATGATTACTACACCATCTAGTATACATACGATAAAGCATACTAGCCCAATCACAAGATTCTGTACCACCCGCACCAGGATGTATTTCAACTAAAGCATCTTCTTTATCATAGTCCCCACTAAGTAAAACTGAAACTTCCAACTCTTCTTTAGTTTTCTTAATATCCTCTAATTCCATTTCAACTAAATCTTTTATTTCATTATCAACATTATCTTTCATATCACTTAACATAGCTAAATTACTAGATATTTTATCTTTTAAAATACTTACTTCATTAAGTAATTTTTTTAAATAATTTAATTCGTTAATAACTTCATTACTATGTTTCGTATCATTCCAAAAATCAGGTTTATTAACTTCACTTTCTAATTCTTTGATTATTAATTCTTTTTTATCAGGTTCAAAGTGACCTCCATAAATCATTTATATCAGTAAGTAAAGATTCATAATAATTAATTAATTCATACATTTCCATATCAATTACCTCCAATACTATATATCATTATAACATTTTTTTATTAATATATCTATGCTTTAAAAGTAAAGCCTTTATTTTTTTACAAAAAAATACAAAAAAAGTTATATTTAAGATTCTATAACTCTATAAATATAACTTTCATTAACATTTCTAATTATAATTTTTGTATCTCTTGAAAATGGTGATTTTGTTTTAGGATTTTCTAAATTTTTGTCAATATAATTCCCATCTTGTAATTCACCTAAAGTAAGTACGTGTTCTTCACCATTATCAGGTATTTCTGAAATATTATCTGCTAACCATGATTTTGCTGCATTTTCAATTGAAGATATTTGAGCATCATAAGCTTGTTCATTTGATTTATTTAAACTACTATTTACTGACGGAATAACTACTAATGATATTGCTGCTAAGACAACAATTACGGTTAAAAGTTCAATTAAAGTAAAACCTTTTTTATTCATTAATCTCCAGCCTCCATTTTTATACATGAAAAAGTAGTTGTTGGCCCAATTTCTCCTTCTCCAAATTTACTACCACCTTCATATTTCATTCGCACAGAAGTTTTTGTTATATCATATTCCTTTTCTGTTTCAGCATCTTTTAATGGTTCATTAAGTAATCCCTCATCTACTAATTGTTCTAAAGTAACACAATAATATTTTTGACCAGTTTCTTCACTTAAATTAGCATATTCTAAAAAGTAATTTTCAGCTGCATCAAAAATTAACAAATTACTTGAGTCATTTATTTCTTTTCTCGCACTAGTTATTTGGTTAATAATTGTTGGAAAAGCAATAACTGCAAGAATTCCCAATATAACAATTACACCCAATAATTCTACTAATGTAAATCCATTTTTCATATTCTCACCTATTTTAATTATATCATTTAATTTATTTTTGTAAAGAAGAATAGTTTTTATAAAATTTTTGTAGGAGCTAATATAGGAAATATGTTTCTTAATATTCCAAATAAAATTGTAATAATTAAGACTATATTATAAAATTGTTTTGAATATATTACTGTTTCCATATTAAATAACCAGCAATAATATGCTTTTATTACATAATAAATAAAAAATGGAAGTAAGAAAAAAATTAACATATTATATCTAAATGCCTGCATTATTTCTAAATTTAATAATGATAAAAAAAATCTTGTTATTCCACATCCCGGACAATATAATCCAGTTATTTCATGAAATATACATGGAATAAATAATTTAAATTTTATTATTATTAAAAAAAAGAGTGAAATTATTAAAAACAAAAATAAGCTATATATAATTTTCCCTTTTATTGTTTTTAACATAAAATTCACTCCTTAGTTTGTTTGAGTAGCTACTTTATTAATATCATTTTGCATTATACAATAGTTAACAATGCCAAGTCCTAATATAGATAATATTAAATATATTAATGAATTATCACTAGCTTCTATACCTCGTTTTCTCATTCCTTCATATAGTGTTTTACCCATTTTATAGTTCCAATAAATTGTGTAAATACCACATGTTAAAAGTGAAAATAAGAAAGCTTTTAATCCAGATAAACTATGATCATCATTAATATATGCAGCATCATCTGTTAAACTAATAAACCAAACAATAGTATAAAGACCACATGTAACTATTGATAATATTACTTGAATAGCAATATTTCTTTCTTTTAACATCCTATAAACTCCTCCTCTATATTAATTTATCATAATTTATTATTTTTGTAAAGAAAAAAAGATACTATTCAGCATCTTCGTTTTTACTAACAACTTCTTTTCCTTTGTAGAATCCACATTCTTTACAAACTCTATGTGGTCTAATAGTAGCTCCACATTTTGGACATTTTGTAGTTCCATTTGCAGAAATTTTGTAATGAGTTCTACGCATTCTTTTTCTAGTTTTACTAGTTTTTCTAAATGGTACAGCCATGTTTACACCTCTTTCTTATAGTAAGTCTTTTAACTTTTCAAGTTCTGGATTAGTTTTTATTTCTTCTTTTTCAGAAACAAACTTCCAGCCATCTCCACCCATTGTTTGATTAGATACATCATCACTAACCACTTTCATGGGAATTTCCATTAATATATTTTCCCATATTATAGGAAAAATATCAAGTATATTTTCACAAATTATTGATTTTTCTTCAGTTTCTTTAATAAAATCAGCTATATTTACATCAAAATCCGTATCTAATGGTACTTTTACTGGTTTTAAAGTAACTGAACATGGTAAAATCATTTCTCCAGTTATATTGCCATTTATCTCATATTCATCAAAAGAATTTCGTATTATAGTTGCACTAATATGGACATTGTTTAGTTCTAATAAATCAGAATTTTCTAATTCTTCTTTAGTAAATTCATAATTTATATCCACTGGAATATAACTTTCAATACCACTTTTTAAACGTGTAAGATCAAATTTCATAAAATCACCACGTTCACATTATACGAAAAAATAAGAAAAAAAGCAAATTTATTAAAAAAATCTTCTTTTATTTTTTATAAGTTTTAAATCTTTAGTTTCCCCCTTTATATCTTCTATTAAATCTAATGTATTAGATTCTTTACTAATTTGTGCATATTCTGGATGAACAATTAAAATTCTATTTACTAATTCATTAAATGTTTCTTTTCTTTGTTCCTTATTTAAATTTATATATTCATTTATTGTAATAGTTGGATTAACCATAGTTTCACCTCGGGAGATATAATATCATATTTTAAAATTTTGTCAAAATGTGTTAAGATAGTATTGGTGATGTTATGAAAGCAGTAGGAATTATTTGTGAATATAATCCATTTCACTATGGTCATATATATCATATTAATCAAGTAAAAAAATTATTTCCAAATCATGTAATTATTTTAATTATGAGTGGACACTTTTTACAACGTGGGGAGACTAGTTTAATTAACAAATGGGATAAAACCCGTATTGCTTTAGAATACGGTGTTGATTTAGTTGTAGAACTTCCTTTCCCCTTTGCTACTCAAAGTGCAGATATATTTGCTTACGGAAGTATTTCTTTATTAAAGGCATTACATGTAGAAAAATTAGTTTTTGGCAGTGAATCTGGTGATATTGAAAAGATTATTACTTTAGCTAAAACCCAAATTAATAATAAAGAATATGATAATGAAGTTAAAAAATTATTAGATAAAGGACTGAACTACCCTACTTCATTATCTAAAGCACTATTTAATTTAACTGGTATTACAGTTGATACTCCTAATGATATACTAGGATTAAGTTATGTTAGAGAAATAATTGAACAAAAAGCTAATATTGAACCAGTTTGTATTAAAAGAACTAATAATTATCACAGTACTAAATTAGATAAAAAAATTAGTAGTGCAACTAGTATTAGAGTTGCTTTAAAGAAAAAACAAGATATTAGTTCTTATGTACCTAACGAAACATTAAAAGCAATTAAACCATATCACACAATTGAAAATTACTATCCTTTCTTAAAATTTAAAATATTAACAGAATTAAATGATTTAGATATGTATCAAACTGTTGATGAAGGACTAGGAGCAAGACTTAAAAAATTTATAGTTATGTCTAAAAGCTATGAAGAATTAATTGAAAATGTCAAAACTAAACGTTATACATATCAAAAAATATCAAGAATGTTAGTTCATTTACTTTGTAATTTTTCTAAAGATGAAGCAGATGACATGCGAAAGATTAAATATATTCGTGTGCTAGGTTTTACTTCTAATGGACAATTATATTTAAAAAATTATAAAAAACAAATTAATCTACCTATTATTACTAATTTTACAAAGATGAATGATATGTTATCTTTAGAACTTCGAGCTACTTGTGTTTATGCTTCTATATTAGATGAAGATGATAAACAAAAATTAATTGAAGCTGAATATAAACAAAAACCAATAATGAAATAAAAAAAATTAAATTTTAAGAAAAAAATGTTATAATTATATTGTAAAAAGATCGGAGTGTGTTGTGAACTAAGAATTAAAGCAAAACATAAAAAAATATTAAAAAGGAGGACATATGAAAGATTTTGAAAAAATGAAAAAATATTTACAACGTGATTTTGAATTAATGATGGCATTATATATTATATTTTCAATTCTAGCTTTACTTGATAGTGGTGTAACAGTATTTTTTCTTGGTGTTAGATTAATAATAATAATTCTTTTTGGTTTTGGAATTTATTTTGCTAAAAGCGGAAAAATATATGCTGGAATTTTTGGAATTATAATAAGTATTCTAATGATGTTAAGTAATTCTATAATAAGTTTATTATTAGGTGCATTTATGCTTATACATTCAATTATATTTTTAATTAAATATGATAAATTAAAATAAATAGTTGATTATTATAAATTTAGAAATATATTTATTCTAATTTTATAAAAATTTTAATAAATACAAAATAAAAAGTCCAAATTGGACTTTTTTTGTATATTTTTATTTTTGAACAAAATTAACAGAAATAACTGCTTGTTTATTATTATCAACAATAGTTGTTGACTCAGGTTTCCAAGTAGCTTTAACCTTAAATGTTTTTTCAGTACCAGCTTCAAGTTCTGTACCAACGTCAATATCACTTACTTCAAAAATAATATCAGTTGGTGAAGCTTCATTTGCTTCATCTACACCAGTTATGCTTTCAACAACAGCATTATAACTACCACCATTTTTTACAGTAACTGAATATTCAGCACTACTTCCTGGTTTTTTTAAATTAACAGTAAATGTTGCAGTTGTTTGATTACTAATACTAGCACTAACATTAGTTGCATCAACAAGAGTTCCTTGATCTATAGTTGTAAAATGAATATCCCAATCACCTGTAATTTTGGAAACACCATCAATCTTAAGAATTGAAGACAATGCAGAATAACCAACTGTCATTCCTACCAAAATCCCTAATAATACAAAAATAATTACTTTTTGTCTTTCTGTCTTCATCATATAAGTCACCTACTATAATAAGTATATAGTTAAGTTAACTTTTTGTCAATAAATTATTCTAATATTTTTTTTAAAAATTGTCCTGTATAACTTTCTTCTACTTTAGCTATTTCTTCAGGTGTTCCTTTAGCAACAATAGTTCCTCCACCATTACCACCTTCAGGACCTAAATCAATAATATAATCAGCTACTTTTATAACATCTAAGTTATGTTCAATAACTAATACTGTATCTCCATTATCTACTATTCTTTGTAAAATAACTAATAACTTTTTAATATCATCACTATGTAATCCTGTTGTTGGTTCATCTAAAATAAATAAACTTTTACCAGTTGGTTTCTTTTGTAATTCTTTAGCAAGTTTAATTCTTCCTGCTTCCCCACCTGATAGTGTTGGAGCTGGTTGACCAAGTTTTACATAAGATAAACCAACATCCATTAACATTTGTAATTTAGCTTTTATCTTTGGAACATTTTCAAAAAATTCATATGCTTCTTCAACACGCATTTCTAAAACATCATAAATGCTTTTCCCTTTATATTTAACTTCTAATGTTTCACTATTATAACGTGTTCCATGACATACTTCACATGGCACATAAACATCAGGTAAGAAGTGCATTTCAATTTTCTTTACACCATCTCCCCAACAAGCTTCACAACGTCCACCTTTTACGTTAAATGAGAATCTTCCTTTTTCATACCCGCGTATTTTAGCTTCTTTAGTATTAGCAAATACATCTCTAATATCATCAAATACACCTGTATATGTTGCAGGGTTTGATCTTGGTGTACGTCCAATTGGTGTTTGTGATATATCAATTACTTTATCAATATTTTCTAAACCTTTAATTTCTCTAAATTTACCTGGTTTTTCTTTAACTTTATATAAATTATTTGAAACTGCTTTATATAAAATATCATTTACTAAAGTCGATTTACCACTACCACTAACTCCAGTTACACATATAAATGTACCAAGTGGAAATTTAACATTAATTTTTTTTAAATTATTTTCTTTACAACCTTTTAATTCTAAATATTTTTTATTTCCTTTACGTCTTTTAGTCGGTACTTCAATTTTCTCTTTACCACTTAAATATTTACCAGTTAAAGAATTTGGATTCTTCATTACTTCTTCTGGAGTACCTTCGGCAACTATATTTCCTCCATGAAGACCAGCTCCTGGACCAATATCTACTAAATAATCACAGGCAAGCATGGTATCAGTATCATGTTCAACAACAATTAAAGTGTTACCTAAATCACGCATTTCTAATAGTGAATTAATTAACCTATTATTATCTCTTTGATGAAGTCCAATACTTGGTTCATCTAAAACATATAAAACTCCTGTTAAACGTGATCCAATTTGGGTAGCTAATCTAATTCGTTGAGCTTCCCCACCAGATAATGTTGAAGCACTACGCGAAAGTGTTAAATACTCTAGTCCAACATTAATTAAAAATTCTAAACGTGAATTAATTTCTTTAATAATTAATTTAGATATTTCTATTTGTTCTTTAGTTAATTTTAAATTAGTTAAAAAATCATATAATTCTCTAATACTAAAATTAGTTACTTCATAAATATTTTTATGATTAATTAATACTGATAAAACAGAATCATTTAATCTTGCACCCTTACAAGTTGGACAAGTAAGTTCTGTCATATAATTTTCAATCCATTCACGAATCCAACCACTTTTAGTTTCCATATAACGTCTTTCTAAGTTAGTAATAACTCCCTCATAATAATCAGTAGTTCTTCTTGTATTACCATTCTTAGAAACATAATTAAACTCTAATAAATCTGGAGACCCATATAAAATAATATTAAATAATTTTGGATCTAAATCTTTAACTGGAATATCTTTATCAATTCCATAATAATTACAAACAGTATCAAGTTGAATACCATTAATATTAGTTCCATCACCAGTATTTAGTGTAACTATTGCCCCTTCATTTAATGATTTAGAACGATCTGGTACAACTAAATCTTCATCAATTTTTAGTTTTATTCCTAAACCTTTACAATCAGGACAAGCACCATATGGAGCATTGAATGAAAACATACGAGGTTCTAATTCTGGAAGTGAGAAATCACAATCAGGGCAAGCATAACTTTCACTCATTACAATTTGTTCGCCACCAATAACATCAATCACAACTTTACCATGAGCAAGTTTAGATGCAGTTTCAATTGATTCATATAAACGACTTCTTATATCTGGTTTAATAATTAATCTATCAACAATAACCTCAATATTATGTTTTTTATTTTTTTCTAAACTAATTTCTTCTGATAAATCGTATTCATTATTATCTATTTTTACTCTAACAAATCCATCTTTACGTAACTTTTCTAGTTTATCAGCATGTGTTCCCTTTTCACCATAAACAACTGGACTAAGTACTCTAATCTTAGTTCTTTCTTCTAAGTTTAAAACTTGATTAGTCATTTCTTCAATACTTTGACTACTTATTGGTTTATTATGAACTGGACAATATGGAACACCAATACGTGCATATAATAATCTTAAATAATCATATATTTCGGTAACTGTTCCAACTGTACTACGAGGATTTTTATTAGTTGTTTTTTGATCAATACTAATAGCAGGTGATAAACCTTCAATACTATCAACATCAGGTTTTTCACTGCCACCTAGAAACTGTCTTGCATAAGCACTTAAACTTTCAACATAACGTCTTTGTCCTTCGGCGTATATAGTATCAAAAGCTAAACTACTTTTACCACTACCACTAACACCTGTCATAACAATTAATTTATCTTTAGGTAAAGTTATACTTACGTTTTTTAAATTATTCTCACGAGCTCCCTTTACAATAATTTGATCCATAAAATCACCTCTAACTCCGTATATTATAACACACTTTGTTAATCTTTTGGCTCAAAAAATAAAGATAAGAAGAAAGAGAATACTATAGCTCCGACAATTCCAACACTAGTCATATCAAACATCCCCATGGCTAGTCCCATTATTCCAAAATTATTAGCTCGTTCTAAAGCACCATGAATTAGTGAATGACCAAAACTAGTAATTGGAACTAAAGCTCCACCACCAGCCCAAAGAATGATTTTATCATATATTCCAAAAGTATCTAAGAAAGCCCCAATACATACAAATAAACTAGTTACATGCCCTGGTGTAAGTTTTGTATAATCTAAGATTATTTGTCCAATTAAACAAACTAAACCAGCAAAAATAAAAGCATTAATATAAATCATTCTACCACCTCCAAACTTATGGCATGGGCAATTGCTGGAATACTTAATTTTTGATTAACCATAGTTGTACTCATTAAAGCTCCAGTTGCGACAAGTAATACTCTTTTTAACTTTTTCTTTTTCATTTCGTGAAATATATAACTATAAGTTACAAGTGGTGCACAAGCTGGCCCACTACCTCCTGAATAAACATCTTGGTTATTTAAATCAAAAATCATAGTTGCGGTATCATTATAATTTTTAAGTTCAATGTTATATTCAGTATTCATATAATCTTTTAATATTTCTTTACCAACACTACCTAAATCACCAGTTAAAATTAAATCATAATAACCAATTTCTCTTTTTAAATCTTTTAAATGTCTATAAATTGTATCAGCAGCAGCTGGGGCCATAACTGCTCCCATTTCATAAGCATCACTTATTCCTAAATCAACTACTTTACCAATAGTTGCACTTTCAACTTTTATATTCTTTTTATTATAAGTTAAATAAGCAACAGCAGCTCCAGTTGTTGTAAAAGTTGTTGTAGAAGGTTTTGGTCCCCCATATTCAACTGGATAACGAAATTGTTTTTCAGCTGCATTATTATGACTAGATGCCGAACATAAACAGTTTTTTATTTGTCCTGATTCAATCATATTAGAAGCAATAATTAATCCTTCAACACTAGTTGCGCAAGCATTATAAATACCTAAATATGGAATATTTAAAGTACGAGCTGCATAATTAGAAGCAACAATTTGATTTAATAAATCACCTGATATAAATAGATCAATGTCAAATCTTGTTTTAGTTAATTTATTTAAAACTATATCAATTGCTTCTTCAATAAATTTTACTTCAGCTTGTTCCCAAGTTTTTGTGTGTAAATAAAATTCATCGTGACTTCGATCAAAATAATTATTAAGTGGCCCTTTTTTTTCATATGGTCCAGCTACTGTTCCAGTTTCATTTATATATACGTTTTTATAAGTAAATGTCATATTAACCTCCAAATAATATTAATCTAATTAAACCAAAAAAATATGCACTAACAATACCAAAAATAATTACACTACCGCTTAATTTTAACATATTAGCACCAATTCCTGTTACCATTCCTTCTTTACGATATTCTAAAGCCGCACTCATCATTGAATGAGCAAAACCAGTAATAGGTACAATTAAACCTGCTTTTGCAAAATTAACCCATTTATCAAAAAATCCAAAACAAGTAAGTAAACATCCAATAAATATTAAAGTAATGATCATATAAGATGATGCTTCACTAGTGGGAATGTGTAAAAGACTAGAATAGACATCAATTAAAAATTGTCCAATAACTCCCATTATTCCTCCTGTTATAAAAGCAAGTAGGCCGTGATACAAACTATTTTCTTTTGGTGTATGTTTTTCTACCAAACGTTTATATTTATTCTTTTCCATAAAAACCTCCTATTCTATTATGAAAATAAAAAATTTTTTTATACAAAAACTTGCTAATAAAAAGTCAATACCTTTTTGAAACTTTTTAAATTTTATAAACCTATATTTCAAGACATGCTAACGCAGACCTATTGCTAGGTCTTTTTTAAAACTGTTAAACAATAAAAATTACCATATTTCTAATTCTTTATATTTCTTTTTTACTATTCCATAATACATTCTTAAAAACTTATTTAATCCTGCTATTTTTGCTACTTTCTTTAATTTTCCTTCATTTTCTTTTTTTATAATATAAGACTTTAATACATTATCTGATTTACAACTACTTTTAATTGATTTCATAACTTCGTATCCTGTTTTTCTTAAATACTTATTACCGCGTTTTGATATGTGTC
>CALVZI010000069.1 GCA_944372485.1 uncultured Bacilli bacterium | reverse complement strand
TTCCCGCAATAGCAAAAAAATCTGTTCCAAAATCACTTAGAGAATGTATACCATCAGCTATTAAAGCTCCACTATTACCAAAGAATCCAACAATTATTTTTATAATTGATAAAGTTAAATTTACTAGTATACTAAAACACATTACTTTTACTGATTTGTTCATTTTTATCACCTATTTATATTTTATACATTGTATCATATTTTGGAAGAAAAAAATGAAAAAAAATTATTTTTTTCATTTTGCATCATACCAATTGTCACCATAATGAATATCTACTTCAAGAGGAACTCTTAATTTTATTGTGTTTTCCATAATATCTTTTAAAAGTTTTGTTACTAATTCTTGTTCATCTTTTTTACAATCAATTATAAGTTCATCGTGAACTTGAAGTATTAATTTACTTTTCAAATTATTTTCTTCAAAAGCTAATTTTACTTCATTCATTGCTTTCTTTATTATATCAGCACTTGTTCCTTGAATTGGTGTATTAAGTGCCATACGTTCACCTTGATTACGGATCATTTTATTATTACTTTTAAGTTCATTAATTGTTCTTTTACGATTTAAAAGTGTTTTTACATAACCATTTTTATAAGCTTCTTTAACTACTTCATCCATATAATTTTTTATTCCTGGATAAGCTTCAAAATAGTGATCTATGAAAGCTTTTGCTTCACCTACACTAGTATGAATATTTTCAGCAAGTCCAAAACTACTTATTCCATATAAAATTCCAAAGTTTACTGCTTTTGCAATTCTACGCATATTACTTGTTACTTCTTCTTTAGAAACATGGAAAATATCCATTGCTGTTTTAGTATGTATATCAAGTCCATTCTTTATTGCTTCAACAAGTGTTTCGACATTGGCCATGTGTGTAAATATTCGAAGTTCTATTTGGGAATAGTCACTACTTAACAATACTGAATCTTCACTTGGAACAAAAGCTTTCCTAATTAGTTTCCCATATTCATAACGAACTGGTATATTTTGTAAATTAGGTTCTGTTGAAGATAATCTTCCTGTTCTTGTTAAAGTTTGGGTAAATATTGTATGTATTTTATTATCACTACCAATATAATTCATTAAACCTTCAATATATGTACTATAAAGTTTTGTAAGCATACGATATTCTAATATTAAATTTATAATTGGATGTTTATCTTTTAATTTATTTAATATATCAGCATTTGTTGAATAACCTAAAGTATTCTTTTTACCATGAGGTAATTCTAATTTTTCAAATAATATTACACCTAATTCTTTAGGTGAAGAAATATTAAATTCACTTCCTGCTTGATTATAAATTTCACTAGTTAATGATTCTAATTTTTCTTTTATTTCATCCCCCATTTTAATTAATGTATTTTTATCTACATTAACTCCAGTATATTCCATATCTCCTAGAGTAATAGCAAGTGGCATTTCAATATTATAGAATAAATTTTCTACTTCATCAGTTTTTATTTTATCTTTTAAATAATCTTTTATTTCATAAACAAATTTAGCTTTTTTTATAGTATTTATAATTAATTCTTTTTCTTCTGGTAAAGTTAATTTACTTTTTCCAAAAACATTTTCATAAAATGGTAATTCTACTTCTAAATCATGAGCTAAATAAGCAATATCATCTTTAACATTATAATCTAGTAAGTATCCAGCAATCATAACATCAAATTCTATAATGTTAAGTTCATAACCTAGGTAACGCAATAACACATATAATTTTTTTAAATCATAAGTATATTTTACATATTTAATCCATTTATTAATACTATCTTTTACTAATTCTTTAGGTACATAATAATATTCAGAATCATTATATAATGATAATCCAATTATTTCATCTTTGTGATAGTTACTTCCTAATATTTCAATATAGATAGCTGTATCTTTAGTAAGTTTTATTTCATCTACACTACTTATTTTTTTAGGTTCGATTACTTCTTCTTTTTGAATACTCCCAGCATTTAATTTTTTTATTAATGAATAAAATTCTAAATCTTCATAAATTTTATTTAATTCAGAAACATTATTACCTAAATATTTTATATCATTAATATCTATTTCCATTGGTACATCACGAACAATAGTGGCAATCTCATAACTCATATAAGCACTATCTTTACCATTAATTAATTTTTCTTGAAGTTTTCCTTTTATTTCATCTATATGTTCATATATCCCATCTAAACTTTTATATTGTTGAAGTAATTTTAAAGCCGTTTTTTCACCTATTCCTTTTACTCCTGGAATATTATCAGATGGATCACCCATTAAAGCTTTTAAATCAATAATTTTTTTAGGTTCAATTCCATAATCTTCAAAAAAAGTTTGTTCATTATAACGAATATAATCTTTTTGTTTTAATAGTTTTATATCAATATCTGAACTAATTAATTGGAGTAAATCTTTATCACTAGAAACAATTGTTCCAATATATTCTTCTTCATTATCACAATATTTAGCAAAAGTACCAATTATATCATCTGCTTCATAATTATCACATTCATAATATGTTATTCCCATTGCTCCTAACATTTCTTTAGCTTTTGGAAATTGCATTTTAAGTTCATTTGGAGTTTCATTACGACCTTGTTTATAAAGATCATACTTCTCATGTCTAAATGTTTTTCCTTTATCAAAAGCAACAATCATATATTTTGGTTTTTCTTCTGTTACTATTTTATTAATCATATTAGCAAAACCATATAAAGCATTAGTTGGAAATCCTTTACTATTTTGCATTAAATTACCTGTGTATGCAGTGGCATAATAACTTCTAAATAATAAGTTATTACCATCTACTAATATTATCTTTTCCATATTACACCTCTTAAATATTATAGCATGAAAAAAAGAAGATTTAACTTCTCTTTATATTTTTTAACACTTTTTTCATTTCACCAATTAATTCTTCTTTTTCCTCGTTTTCTAAACTTTCTATTTTCAATACATATTTATTTAATTTACTAACTTTCAAATATTTATTGGCTAATTTAGAAATCTTAAGTAAATTCTCATAACCTATTTTATTTACTATATTTGTTTTATCACCAGTTATTAAACTGTTTTTAATTTCTTTTTTATAAGTATTATAAAAATCAATTAATAAATCATTACTATAATATTTATAATTAATGCATTCTTCTTTTGTTGGTATATCATAAATTTGTTTATTTTGTTTTCTTATTTCTTCAACCATATCACTAGCAACAAAATCAGTTAAAATTTCATTTAATGCATAGAAAATTTCTTCATCTTGATTATAGTTTTGCCAACTCTCATCAAATCCAACACCAGCATCATAATCATTTTTACTTATATCGAATAAATTTCTACATATTACATTAATAAATTCATAATATAAAATCTTTTCTAAATCATACTTAAAATAAGAATTTAACGCATGAATATATACTTCATTAATTAGTTTATTATCTTTTATATAAGCATTAGAAAAAGCTTTTTTGTCATTTAATACCATTTCATATAATTGGCTTTTTACAAGCTTATCAGACTCTTGTCGTCTTTTACTAATAATATTAGATAATCTATTAAAATTTTTATCGCTATAAATTAAATCATTTAAATATTCATTATAATATTTTTTATATAAATCAAATAATTTATATTCTTCTAAATACTTAAGTTGAACATTATTAGGATTATCATTAATTTGTAAAAAGCTTTTATCTACTATGTTTTTAGTTTTCTTTATTAAATTATTTGTATAATATCTTTCTAAAGTTCTTTTTGTACTTTTTATTTCTTCAGCATCTAATAAATATGTAGAAATTTCTTTTAATTCATTTCTATATTGTTCTTTATTTTTTTCTTTAATATCAAAATTATTAATTGTTTTATCAATATAATTTTGTTCAATTTGTTTAGTTATGTTAAAGATTAAATTATTAAAATCAGTTGGTTTTATTAAATAATAAATATCTGTATTGGTTATTTTATCAGTTATTCTCTTTCTATGTTTTTCACCAAAATAAACAACAAAGTTTTCTATTAATAATTCTTTTAATTTTCTTTCATCCAAATTTAATATATCTATATAATTCATATATCCCCTTCCTTTTAATTATGTTTATATTTTAATTTAATATAGAATAATAAAGAGGTGTATAATACACCACTTCAAACTTTATATATTAATTATCTAATACAAGTATTTTTCAAAAAATTGAATTTTCTATCTTGATTAGACTTACATTCTATCATAAACATTATTCTTTTGTCAAATTACTAAAATAAGCTTAATTGACTTGATTCATCCATTCCATCTAAAATTTCCATTTCTTTAGAAGACAATGATTTAAACATTGTCTTTATTTTATTTAAAAATTAATTTTGTACATTTTCTTCTACTCTTAACTAATAACTGATTACAATATTCTTGTTGTCTTATTGATAGAGAAACATATTCATCTGGATGAAATGAGAATGAACCTTTATCTTGAAGTGAAGTTGATGGATATAATTCACTTTCAGAAAAGCCATTTCTATATACAGATAATTTTGACATTTTAAAAGTTAAATATGTTGATAAATCATTTGCTTTACTTAATTGTTCTTGCAAAATATGTATATTAACAACCGTTGGTTTTATTAAACGATCAATATCTTCTATTAAAATATTTCCATTTACATCTAAAACAATATCAAGTTCTAATATTATGTCCGCAATTGAAGAAGTATTTTTATTACCAATTTTTTCAATAATATCTAATAAAATTAATATTTTTTTTCTTACAATACTAATATATTTATTAAAATATTCTAATGTATATGGTTCAAACTTATATTTATTCAAAGCAAACATATTAGAGAAATATTGATTATTTTCTTCAAATTGTTCATCCATTGTAAGTTGTTTATTTAAATATTCTTTTTTATTATCTATTTCATCCAACCATTGTTTTAATTTTGGATTTTCTTCAATAAGTTTTTGTTCCAAAAAAGCTTTAATTTCTTTCTCTGTTAATACTACTTCTGCATTATTAACCAATTTTTTTATTTCTGTAATATTCATTCCCAAATTTTTTTCTAAATTTGTAATAATTTTTTTAGAATCACAATAAGCACTATTAAACTTTTTTTTATTCTGTTTTAACATAATATCACCAATTAAATTATATCATATTTTTAACAATCTTTAAATTACATACTAATGTTTTTAATGTGATTAAATTTAAAAATTTATTTTTACTTCTTTTTAAAATAAACTTAATTGACTTGATTCGTCCATTCCATCTAAGATTCCCATTGAACGCATTTTTTCAATTAATGTTTGAGAAATTTTAGCACGTTTTTGTAAATCTTCAATACTTAAGAATGGGCCTTTTTCTCTTTCAGCAACTATATTTTTAGCAACTGTATCACCTAATCCATCAATTGATGAGAATGGTGGATACATAGTCATTTCATCTTTAACATCAAAAGTTGTAGCTTTACTGTGTTCAAGACTAATTGGCGCAAATTTTAAACCACGAGCAGTTGCTTCTAAAGCTAATTTTAAACTTTCTAAGATTCCCATCTCTTTATTAGTTGCTTCAAAACCTTTATTAATTATTTCTAAAACACGTTCTCGAATTGCATCATAACCTTTAATCATTGCTTCAACATCAAAGTCTGTTGCTTTACTTGTAAACCATGAAGCATAATACCAAACTGGATGATGAACTTTAAAATATGCGATTCTAAAAGCACTTGTTACATAAGCTGTTGCGTGGGCTTTAGGGAACATGTATTTAATTTTAGCACATGAACCAATAAACCATTCTTCAATTCCGGCATCACGCATTTCTTGTTCCATTTCTTTCCAAGTATCTGGATCTTTACTAGCACGTCCTTTACGAACAAATTCCATTATTTTAAACGCTCTAATTGGTTTTAGGCCGTGATACATAAGATAAACCATGATGTCATCACGACAACCAATTACATCTTTAAATGGAACAATATTATTTCTTATTAATTCTTGAGCATTACCTAACCAAACATCGGTACCATGTGATAAACCTGAAATTTTAATTAATTCGGCAAATGTTGTTGGTTTAGTATCAACTAACATACTAATTGTAAAGTTTGTACCAAACTCTGGAATTCCAAGTGAACCTGTTTCACATAAAATCTGTTCTTTAGTTACACCAAGTGGTTCTGGTGATAGGAAGATACCCATTGTTTCTTTATCATCTAATGGAACTTGGGTTATATCCATACCAGAAAAGTCTTGAATCATACGTAATTGGGTTGGATCAGAATGTCCTAAAATATCCAGTTTTAATACATCTTGGTCAATGGCGTGGTAATCAAAGTGTGTTGTTCGCCATTCACTATTGACATCATCTGCTGGATATTGGAATGGTGTAAAATCAAATACATCCATATATCCTGGAATAACAACAATTCCCCCTGGATGTTGACCTGTTGTTCTTTTAACACCAGTACATCCTAAAGCCAGTCTTTCAACTTCAGCTGTTCTTTTAATAATACCTTTTTCTTCACACCAACCTTTTACAAATCCAAAGGCTGTTTTTGAAGCAACCGTACCAATAGTACCAGCACGATAAACATTATCTTCACCGAAAAGAACTTTTGTATAAGCGTGGGCATCAGCTTGGTTTAAATCTGAGAAGTTAAGGTCAATATCGGGAACTTTATCAGCATTAAATCCTAAGAATGTGGCAAATGGCATATCATTTCCATCTTTTATCATATCAGTTCCACATTTTGGACAAGCATAATTTGGTAAGTCAAAACCACTAGAATATTTAGCACCTAATGGTTCACCATCAAGTTCAAAAATACTATGTTTACATTTAGGACAGCGATAATGCGCTGGAAGTGGATTAACTTCTGTTATTCCCATCATTGTGGCAACAAAACTTGAACCAACAGAACCACGAGAACCTACTAAGTAACCATCATCATTAGAGTGTTTTACAAGTTTTTGGGCAATTAAATAAATAACGTCAAAGCCACCACCAATAATACCACCTAATTTTTTTTGCACAGCTTTTTCTATTTCTTCATCACTTAATTCTTCTTCGCTATTAGATATTATATTCTCACGAATAATTTTCTTTACATTATCAAATCCTTTAAATAAAGCTTCATGTAATCTTTTAAAAGATTCTTTAGTAAATTCTTCTTCACTTAAAGTTCCTTCTTTTGATAAATCATCTTTAATAGCTTCAAAAATACCATCACCATAAAGTTCTTTAGCAATACGTTCTTCAATATTATATGGAAGTGGATCTCCATACCACTCACTAGCTTTCGTATAAACTAAATCAGTTACAGTTTCAACTGATTTATCAATTCGTGGTGAGAATGGAACTCCACCAGTTTCAATAATAACTTCAAGTATTTCTACCATATCAGCTATAATACCAGGATTAGTAATAACAATTTCTTTTGCTTTTTCTGGTTCTAAGAAATCAAAATCTTTTAACATTTCATTAGTTGTTCTAAAATGCATACTAGGTATTTGTTTAATATTATTACGAGCAAGTGGATGTCTTCCACCACCTGGAACTTTTTGATTAACAATTATTTCACGGTAAACTCGATCATCTCTTTTTAAATGATGAACGTCACCAGTGGCAACAACTAATTTTCCAGCTTCTTCCCCTACTCTAATTATTTTCTTTAAGTGTTCAATAAGTTCTAACTTATTCCCAAAATCATTCATTTGTAATAAGTGGTCATAACACTCTGGTGGTTGAACTTCAATATAATCATAAAAGTTCATTATATTACTTAACTCTTCATCACTTTTACTACGAGCTTGGATAAAGACTTCACTTTCATAACAACCACTACCAACTAAAATACCTTCACGATGAGCTTCAATCTCACTTCGTAATATTCTAGGTGTTTTATATAAATATTTAGTATTAGCAAGTGAAATTATTTTAAATAAATTTTTTAAACCAACTTTATCTTTAGCAATTAAATTAACATGGAAAGCACGTCCATATTTATGTATTTCATCGCGACTTACAAGTTTATCTAAATCACTAATCTTTTCTAAATTACGATCACTTAATTTTTTCATCATTTTGTGAAATACTAAAGCTGTTCCTTCAGCATCATAATCTCCACGGTGATGAGCATCTTCATCCCATGGTACATTATAACGTTTAACTAACGCTGACAAACTATGTCTTGCATATGTATTATCCATGGTACGTGATAATTCAAGCGTATCAATAACGGTATTTTTAAATGTTCCAAAATTATATTTACGATAAGCCATTTCTAAGAATGATACGTCAAATTTAGCATTATGAGCAACCATTGGTAGATCTCCTACCCAATCAATAAAACGTCTAACAGCATTTTCTTCATTATCTTTATCAGCTAACATTTCATCAGTAATATTAGTTATTTCAACAATTTTATTTGGAAGTTTACGCCCAGGATTAATTAATTCATCATACTTTTCAAGTATTTCACCATTATGTAGTTTAACAGCACCTATTTCAATAATAGAATCTTTTCCACCGGCATTAAATCCAGTTGTTTCAAAGTCAAATACAACATAAGTATTATCAAGTAATACACTATCGTTAGGTCTTAATACAATATTTACAGTATCATCTATTAGTGTTAATTCTGTTCCATATAAAGCTTTAAACTTATCTTTTTCTTCTTTCCCTTTATTAAAATTCTTAACTTCATTATAAACATGAGGAAATGCTTGACAACCATTATGATCAGTTATAGCAATAGCCTTATGTCCCCATTTCATTGCTTGTTTAACTAAAGTAACTTCATTAACAACTCCATCCATTTGACTCATCATTGTATGTGCATGAAGTTCAACTCTTTTTTCTTCTGCATCATCAGTTATTTCTTCAATAACTTTATCTAATTTATTTACATCATAAATATTAAATACTAATTCTTTACTATAAGCATCATCTTTAACTGTACCTCTTAGTTTAACCCAAGCACCTTTTTTTAAATTTTTTTTAACAATATCGTATTCATCATCACTATTAATAAACATTTTTCCATAAATACTATCTGTATAATCAGTTAGTTTTAAAGTAACAATTCGAAGTCCAGTTTTAGTTTCACGTACTTCATCATCAAAAATATAAACTTCAATTGTAACATTATTTTGTGGTCCAATAATATTATCTATTGTAACAACTTCTGTTTCAATCTTTCTTCCTAAAATAACTTCTTCATCATTATCTTTAGGAACTCTACTTTTTCTAACTATCTTATCTTTATTAAACGTTTTTGGAGTTTCTTTAACTGGTTCTTCTACAACTACTTTAGGTACATCTTTAGTAGCTTCTTTCAAATCTTTTTCTATTTCTTCTTCTATATTATTAGCTTTCGCATTTATAATAATAGACAAGCCAAATTCACCAAAGCCAGCATTCTTTAGATCATTTATAAACATATCTTGAATACTTTGAAATTTCATTTTTTCAGCTAAATTTTTAACTTCAATAGTTAAAATTCCATTATTAAATTCAATCTTATTATCTAAAAATAAAGATAAAGATGGATTATCATTACTATATTTTTTTATTAAAGAATAATAATAATCTTCTAAAACTTCTTTATTAAAATCATCAACATCAAGAGTTAAAATAGTTTTACGAAACATTGGAAATCCATTTTCTAAATAATTTTGTAACATAAAATAAATTTTTGGTTTAACAAAATGATTTAAAGAAATAATAAAGTGATAAACATCTTTATTATGATTACCAATAATCCTTTTTAAAGTAGCACCATTAAATTCTTTTATATATTCATCTGGAAATTTTATTTGTTCAAATAAAATCATTAGCTTATCTTTATTCATAATCAATCCTCCAAATTATTTCTACATTTTTTTCATAATAATATTATTGTATCAAAAAAAAGAGTAACTTTAAACTCTTTTTTTACTTAAAACAAAATTATTTTCACTATTTTTTCTTCTATAAGTTAAATAACCATTATTTGCATATTCTTTCACCAAAGCATTTAAAACAGCTTCATAATGTGGTAAATTTTCTTCATCAATAAAATTCATAATTTCTTTTACATCATTATTATCAATGTGAAAACCATTTATTAAATAATTCATCGTGTTAGATTTAGAATCTGTACTATATTTTACTAATCTATCACTTCTTTGATAGTTAGAAAACAACGTTAATAAAATTTTACTGTAATTTTTATTATCAACACAATGTTTATATACCTTTAATAAACAAATTGGATCCAGATCGGTAATATAACAATAATCAACAATATTAAAATTACCATCTTTTCTTTCATATTCTTCATAAACTTTATTAGCAACTATATCATATATTTTAGCCATTTCATTTCTAAAATAAATCTCCATTTTAGAAGTACGCCTACCTATAATACTACGTACTTCTCTATTTTCTTCATCAATATAATAATCATTATTATAAATTTTCATGTATATTTTATTTATTATTAAACAAAGTTTTTCTTCCTTTTCCTCTGATATTTTTCTAGCCATAATCTTCTCCTGCTTTCTAAACAAATGATTAATATATATTATAACTTGTCAAATTTTTCTTTTATAATAATAATTCTATCTAAACCAGATAAATCTTTAATAACTTTATATTCCCAATGTATTAAATATTTATTTATTAATTTTATAATATCTTTAGCTTGAGTTTGACCTATTTCAAAAGTAATTACACCATTTTTATTCAAATGATTTAAAGTTTGTTTTAAGATAATTTCATAAAAGTATAATCCATTATTATCAGCATATAAAGCAATACTAGGTTCATTATTTTTTACAACCTCTTCTATTTCTTCATTATGAGCAATATATGGAGGATTACTTATAATTAAATCATAAGTCCCTTCAATATTTTCCATACTTTTATTAACAAAATTAATTTCAGCTTTATTTAATCTTGCATTTTCACAAGCAACTTCTAAAGCATCACTAGATATATCATAAGCAGTAACTAAAGAATTTGGTAATAATTTTTTTAAAGTAATTGCAATACAACCACTACCTGTACCTAAATCAATAATTTTTAATTCTTTATTTTTATCAATATATTTTAAAGTATTCTCAATTAATTCTTCAGTTTCAAATCTAGGAATTAATACTCTTTTATCAACTTTAAAAGTAAAGCCATAAAAATTAACATTACCGACAATATATTGAACGGGTTCACCATTATCTAAACGTTTTAAATTTTCTTCAACTTTATCTTTATTACCATATTTTTTTATATATTCTATATCTTGCATATTTATAATTATTCTTCACCTTTTAATTTTCTTTGTTGATCTTCATGAATTAAAGCATCAATTATTTCATCAAGAGCACCTTCCATAACACGATCTAATTGTTTAGTTGTAAAACCAATACGATGGTCAGTTACACGATTTTGAGGATAATTATAAGTTCTTATTTTTTCACTACGATCTCCTGTACCAATTTTATTTTTACGTTCATTACCTAATTCTTCTTCATGTTTACGTAATTCATATTCATAAAGTCTTGTACGAATCATTTGCATACATTTTTCTTTATTTTGAATTTGACTACGTTCATTTTGACATTGAGCAACAATACCAGTTGGTAAATGGGTAATTCTAACGGCACTATCTGTTGTATTAACCCCTTGACCACCATGACCACCACTACGATAAATATCAATACGTAAATCATTTGGATTAATTTCAACATCAACTTCTTCAGCTTCAGGCATAACTAAAACAGTAGCAGTAGATGTGTGAACACGACCTTGAGTTTCAGTTTCTGGAACACGTTGAACACGATGAGCTCCACTTTCATATTTTAATTTTGAATAAACACTATCCCCTTTAACTAAGAATTCAATTTGTGAATATCCTCCAGCTTCACTATCAACCGCATCAACAACTTCATAACGCCATCCTTGTTTTTCAGCATATTTAGTATACATACGATATAAATCTCCAGCAAAGATATTAGCTTCATCTCCACCAGCAGCACCACGAATTTCCACAACAACGTTTTTACCATCATTTGGATCTTTTGGAAGTAATATAATTTCCATTTCTTTTTCTAGTTCTGCAAGTCTTTCTTCAGAAGCTTTTAATTCTTCACGAGCAAATTCTCCAATTTCTGGATCTTTTACTAATTCTTTACTTTCTTCTATATCACTTACTAATTTTTTATATTCTTGATAAACATTATAAGCTTCACGAAGTGATGCTTGTTCTTTATTAAGTTCTAATGTTTTTTTAATATTAGTTGTAACTTCTGGATTCATTAATTCTTGATCAATTTCTAAATAACGGGCTTCAATACTTTTTAAACGTTCTATCACAATAATTCCTCCCTTTAAAATTTATAAAAATAACAAACAAATTATACTATAAAATTCCTAAATAATCAATAAAACGTCATTATTAATAACGACGTTCCTTAACTTTTTTTAATGTTTTATTATTTTCTTTTATATAAGTATGACTTAATTCCATATCAATTATATTATTATTAAATTTATTATTTGAAGCTACTTTATAAACTTGAACTTCATCATCTTTAATTTCTTCTTCAAATAAATTATTTTCTTTCTCTTTTTTATTATTTGTATTACCTTCTTTTTGTTTCATTTTTTCCTGTTTTATTTGTTTATTTATTTCTAGAATATTTTTCCCCATCTTTTCATTAAACCTAATTTGGTAAACAAATGAGAATTTTGAAATAGTTCTTTTGTTTTCACTTATACTTAAAATAATCAAAAATTGCATTAAAAGAAGACTAAACATTGCCAATAAAGAAAGTGGAAACATAGAAAATAAAATTCCTTGGGTGATTGCTAATAAAACAATGGTAATCCAATATATATCTATCTTAATATATTTATTTTTTACTTCTTTTAAAAAATCAACTTTTTCTAAATTATATAAATCATAATCTGTTCTAAACATTATAAACATTTCTCCTAACTTATTCGTTTTTATTAAAATCACTTGGAGTTATATTTTAACATAACTAATAAAATAATACAACACTAATAAAACGCCATTATTAATAACGACGTTCTTTTACTTTTTTTAATGTTTTATTATTTTCTTCTGGAATATAAACATTACTTAATTCCATA
>CALVZI010000068.1 GCA_944372485.1 uncultured Bacilli bacterium | reverse complement strand
ATTAATGTTTCTGATTTTAGTCTTTGAATTTTTTCTTCAACTCTCATAACTTCACCTTCCCAATTAAATTGTATCAAATCTTGTAGAATTTAACTATTTAATTTTATTATAAGAGTTCTCAAATTATTTTATGATTTACAAGTAAAGTATATGATTAATCTTTAATATCAATATTATTTATTATTTCTTTTATTCTTTTAATCTTTTGTTTTAACTCATCATTTTCTTTTTTTAAATAATAGTATTCATCAACATAATTTATATTAGGCATATCTAAAGTTCCTATTTCAAATTGATGAACTAAGTTTCTATTTAGTACTTCTGGTTTAAATAGATCCTTTTCTTCAATTGCTAAACTTATATAATTATTATTAGTTGAAAGTAAATGATGATAGTAAGGAATAACCATAAAACTTCTATTACCCACTACCATAATTGTCTCTTTATCAGGTATATTAATATCTTTTACAACATTTACAAATCCTAAACTACTCTGTTTAGCAATTTCTTTGATAATATTTTGTATGCTTTTCCACTCAAAATAATCTGGAGTTATCCAAATATCTTCCTTATTCTTTTCAATTATATAATTTTTTATGTAAAGTTTATTATTTTCTTTTATTTCTTCATTTAAAGTGTAAATAATATATTCTTTATTATTATATTTAAAAGCTCTAATTAAATTATATGTCTTAACATTATTCAATATATCTTTTATATGAATTACTTTCATTTTTTAACCTCCCTTTTTATTTTTTACAAATTTTTTTATATTATTACACTTTACTAGTATTTTTACTTATAGTATAATACAATGTATTAAGCAGGTGGTATGATGTTAAATAAAACAATTAATTCAATAATTTACTTTATTATTGGTATAAGTTGTATAATTTTAGGTTTTACAAGTATATTTATTGGTACTAATATTTTAAGACTTACTTTAACTTTAACTAGTGTTCTACTAGTTATTAATGCCATATTAAGAATTTATAACGTTGTTATAAAAAAAGATAATTTATTTTATAATTTATCACGAAGTACTTTAGATATAATAGTTGCACTATTAATTGTTTATAATATGAGTTTTGTAATTAATAGTTTTATAAGATTATTAGGTTTATATATATTATTTAACGCTATAATATTCTTTATAACTTATTTAATTTATATGAAATATAATATTAAAGGTAGAATTTTAGTTTTTTTTAAATTTTTAATTTATATCATTTTTGCTTCTTTATTAATTTTACATCCTGCAGAGAATAGTTCATATGCTCAAATTATCGTCGGTGTTTATTTAATAATTTATGGTTTATCTTCTATTAATGATTTTTTAATTGAAACTATTTCAGTGGAAAAAGCTAATAAATTAAAAAAATTAATTAAAATACCATTACCATTATTTATGACTGCTTTTATTCCTCAAAGATTAATAAATCTAATTAACGAAGTTTTAGTTGTAGATGATAATGATGAATTATATGATAAAAAAAGTGATAAAACTCCTGATTTAGAAGTTTTAATTCACTTAGCAGAAAAAGGAACAGCAGCTTTTGGACATGTAGAAATTTGTTTTGAAAATAAAATATATTCATATGGAAACTATAATAAACATTCTAGAAAATTTTTTGATATGATTGGTGATGGTATTTTATTAATTGCTGATCGTGATAGCTATATAAAATATAATGTTGAAAATTTAAATCGTTACTTAGTTTGTTTTGGTTTAAAACTTACTGATAGTGAAAAACGAAGCATTCGAAAAAGAATTACTTATTTATTCAATAATAACACTGTGGATTGGCAACCAGATGCCGAATTAGCTGATTTAAATATAATTCCAGCAGGTGAATATAAAGAAGTATCAAGTGATTTATATCGTTATGCGAATGCAAAATTTAAAAAAATTACTAAAGGAAGAAATAAGAAATTCTTTGTATTAAGAACAAATTGTGCAATTATAACTGATTATGTACTTGGAAGTATAAATTCTACTATTTTAAATATTAATGGTTTAATTGCTCCTGGTACTTATTATGAATATTTAAATAATGAATTTATGAAAAAAAATAGTAATGTTATTACTAGAAAAATTTATACAAAAAATAATTATCAAGATTAATTTTTTAATTCTTTTATAAAAATTGATGGATTATTCTTATTAATTAGTAAATATACATTATTTTTAGTTCGTGTTAAAGCTACATAAAATAAACGACGTTCTTCATCAAGAATGTCTTTTTTTGTACGATTATCTAATAATTTTATAAATAATGAATCTTCTTTATTACTAGGAAATCCATATAATCCATCCTCATTATTTACAATTATAACTTCATCATACCCTAACCCTTTTGATGCATGAACGGTCATATAACTTATATGCATATTAGGATATTTTTTATAGATCAAACGATTTTCTTTTAATATAAAATCTTTTTGATTTAATAAAAAATTAATATCAAACTTATAACGTAATAACAATAATACTTTTAAATTTTTATTTTGATTATAAATTTTATTTAAAATTAATTTTAACTTTTGTATTTTTTCTTTATTATTAGAATAATAAAAATATTTTATAGGATTACTTAAACTTTTATTTGATAATAAATTCTTTTTAATTTGTAAATCATTTCTCATTATAAAGTTACCAGCAATATTAATTAATTCTTGACTATTACGATAAGTCTTATTTATTTTAATAATTTTAACATCACTTGTTCCTAATATTTTTTTAAAGTCTAAAAATAAATTAATATTCGAACCAGCAAAAGAATAAATAGTTTGCCAGTCATCACCAACCACTATTAAATTACTTTTACTAAATTTTATTATTTTTTTTAAAAATAAAAATCTTTCATAAGAAATATCTTGAAATTCATCAACAATGATATATTTCGGATATGTTTTATTATTTTTTAATTTATTAGTTGCCATTATAATCATATCTTCAAAATCAATGGAATGTTTTTCTTTTAATTTATTTTGGTAATAAGAATATACTTCATTTAAAAATAATCTTAATTTTTTATTAGTATAATTAACTTCTTTTATATTATTTCTTTTACAAAGTAAAATAAATGTATAAATATCAGATATAAACATATTAATTAATTTACTAGAAAGAAAAATATTATTAATTTTATCTTTTCGTTTATTCATTTTTAAATTTATTTCATTTTTTTTACAAAATTCTTTTACTTTTTCTAATATAGATTCATTAGAATAAATACATAAATAATTTAATTTATTTTTATATGCATAATATTTTTTTCTATTAATTTCAAATAATTTTTTTATTTCATTTTTAGAAACATAATCAACATATATTACCTCATTATCAATCTTTAAAACACATAAATAATAAGTGTTGGTTTGAAAGTGATAATAGTTATATTCAACAATTATATTGTAATTTATCCACAACATTTCTAGTTCCGTAATAGTTTTTTTGATGTTTTTGTTAATTTTACCTGTGGAAAACATGTGTTCTAGAAGTAAATTCTGTGGAAAACTGCGTAAAATTGTGGATAAATACATTTTATATACACATAAAAATACATTTTTTGTCGAATTTTGGTGTAAAGTTGTGGATAAAATATAATCTTTTATTATCTGTTTACCATTAGTTGTAATTTTAAAGTTTTCATCTTCTTTTATAAGAGTATAAGCATAATGGTGAAATGTACAAATTTGAGCATTTATATTAAATTTTTTATTGATCATATTTGACAGTTCATTCACAGCTTTATTAGTATATGAAATAATTAAAATGTCTTCAGCTCTAATTTTTTTTACATCAACTAAATATTTAACTTTAGCAGCAAGTGTAGTTGTTTTACCACTGCCCGCTCCTGCAATAACCATTAAATACTTACTATCATCTAATACAACTTGTTTTTGTTCACTATCTAATACAATATTATCATCTATATTATCAAAAATATGATTTAAATAATTATCTATATCTTTCAAATAATCACCTAAATGATATTTTAACTTATTTTAAATATTATTTTACAAAATTAACAAAAAAAGAAGAAAAATCTTCTATTTTACTTTATATGGGTCACTACTAGTACCAGTACCTGAAAAAGCAACATAACTTTGAAGTGTAATTACAGGTCTAAATGTCATTGTAGATGAAATACTTAAAGTATTAATTGTACTTGTTGATAAATAATAACCAGTACTTTCATTCTTTTTATTTAATAACCAAGTAGAACCATTAGTAATAAAATTAGTTCCTGATTGCGTAGCTCGCATATAATCACCAACAGTTAAAAGCGCAACTTTATAATTTTCATTCATTGTTTCTTCAGAAGCTATCACATTATTTAAATCAGCTGTACTACTTACTAATCCAGTTGAATACTCACTAGAAACAACGTATTCTTTATTTTCTAAATTATTATAAAAAGTATTCTTTAAATAATCTAGGGATGCTTGGTAATTCTTACTTCCACCAGCACTTATTGGTGATTGACTAACTAAGCGCATCATTCCATCTTTAAAAGATAAAATACGCCATACTATACCACTAAAAGATACATAGTTATTAGTAACATTACCTTTTAAATAAAAATCTCCCTTTAACTCATCAAAGGTTAACATTGATGAATTACTAAAATCATTCATAATTTGTTCTGTACTAACATAATCAGTATAACTTGAATTTGTACAAGAACCTTTTTCTATTTCTAAATTATCTAATGAACCATTTATACAATATTTTGGAGTTGATAAATTCTCAACAAAGCTATGATTTCCACTAGTAACAACAATTAACCCTTTAGTAAAATCCCCACCTCTATAATTTAAAGTATTATCTTCAATTTTATATTGATATGGAACTGTATTTCCATTATCAACTGTTGTTGTTGTTGCTTGTTTTACTAATTCTCGAGCAGATTCAAGAGTAATCTTTTGTTGTGACTCTTCTAAAACGTTATTAACAACAGGAATTGATATTAAAGCAATTATTGATAAAATCGATATAATAGCTAAAAGTTCAATTAAAGTAAACCCATTTTTCATATTATCACCATATTAATGGTATCACAAAACAAAATTACTTTCAAGAACAAAAGTCAAATAAATTTGACTGCAACTAATCTCACGATTAGATATTTCTCCTTCATCGGTGGCTTACGCTTTTTCCTCCAGAGACTAATTTCCGATAGTCGCTACCGTACTTGCACTTTTCAGTGAAATTTTTTGATGTTTGTTCATCCGATTAACTTTAAATTATTTATTAATCCTTCCCACATTATATTTATGGCTGCGTTTATATCGCGGTCATTTTCATTATTGCATTTTTTACATGTCCAACTTCTGATGCTTAAGTCTTTTATTTCTTTATTCCTTGTATTACAATG
>CALVZI010000067.1 GCA_944372485.1 uncultured Bacilli bacterium | reverse complement strand
GTTAACCCATACGTATTAATCTTTTCCATATCATAAGTCCTTATCTGCATTTGTACAAAATAATCATCTGGACCAAATACAGTTGTATGTAAAGATTGATACATATTAGCTTTTGGCATAGCAATATAGTCTTTAAATCTTCTTGGCATTGGTTTATATACCGCATGAATATAACCTAATGCTTGATAACACTCTTCTACTTCATCAACATAAACTCTTAAAGCAAGTAAATCATAAATATCAGAGAATTTTTTACCTTTATCTAGTTTTTTATATATACTATAAATACTTTTAGAACGTCCCTTTATTTTATGCTTAATTCCTTTATTATTTAATATTTCAGAAACACTATTAATCATTTCATCAACATTACGATCACGTTCTGCCTTTGTTTTATTAAGCATTTCTACAATTGAAAAATAAATATCAGGTTTATAGTAACGAAGTGATAAATCTTCTAATTCACTTTTTAACGAACCAATACCTAATCTGTGAGCAATAGGTGTCAAAATATCTAAAGTTTCTTTAGCTTTTTCTTTTTGTGCTTTTTCAGGAATTGCCCATAAAGTACGCATATTGTGAAGTCGATCAGCAAGTTTAATAATAATTACTCTTACATCTTCAGTTAAACCTACTAATATTTTGCGATTTGAAGCAATTATTGCTTGTGTATCACCTTCAAAATTTAATTTATTAATTCTAGTTATTCCTTTTACTAAATCAGCAATAGTTTCATTAAAATTTTCTTTTATTTCGTTATATTCATTCTCATCAATTTCAATTAAATCATGAAGTAATCCGGCACATATTGTTTCATAATCAGCGCGTACGGTTGTAAGAATCAAAGCTACATTTAAAGGGTGGATTATATAATCCTCCCCTGTTAAACGTCTTTCTCCGTAATGAGCTTTAGCTGAATATTCGTATGCTTTTTTTATCATATCTAACTCTTCTTCATTGTTAATATAATTAGATACTTTTTCTATTAAATTATTATAATATTCCTGAACTTTTAAATTTTCCAAATTACTCACCACTTTCTATATTTTATGCATTAACTCCTTTGACTTTCTTTTCTTCTGGCATATTATCTTCTTCATACCATTTCTTTTTCTTAGGTTTACCAATATTTTTCTTTTCAATATCAAACCATAATTGACTAGCAATACAAATTGAAGAATAAACCCCAGAAATTAAACCAAATAATAATGCAACATTAAAGTTTAATATTTCATTACTTCCTAAAACAATTAGTGCGACAACTGGAATTAATGTTGTAAGTGTTGTAACAATACTACGACCAATAGTTTGTCTTAAACTTATGTTTATAACATCAGCTAATTGTTCTTCTTTTTTTATCTTTTTATTATTTAAATTTTCACGAATACGATCAAATGTAACAATTGTATCATTTATTGAATAACCAATAATTGATAAAATAGCAGCAATAAAGATACTTGATACTTCTAATTTTAAAATACTAAATAATGCAATAATGAAGAATACATCGTGTAATAAAGAAATAATTGCACTTATTGCATAACTAAATTTAAAACGAAGTGATAAATATAAAACAATTGCTACACTTGCAAGAACAAGAGAAATTACTGCATTCTTAATTAATTCTTTTTTTACCATATTTGATATTACACCAATATCAGTTTGAGCTTCATATTTTTCAGTGAAGTAACTTTCAGTTTCTAAAACTTGTTCTTTTGTAAGTGAATCATCAAGAATTACTTGAATACTTCCATCATTTAATTTATCAATACTTTCATATGTATATTCTAAGCTTTCTATATCTTTTTCAATATTTTTTACAGTTAAATCTTGACTTGAATTTAAAGTTATTGAAGTTCCACCTTTAAAATCAATTCCTAAGTTTAATCCATTAGTTACAAGTGAAACTATACCTATTACAACCATAATCAAACTTATACCATAATAAAATTTACGTGATTTAATAAAATTAACATTTTCATATTTTGTTTTAGTACCACGAGCTAATTCTTTCTTATTTGCTCCAATAAATAAATTAAGTTTATTATCAAAATACCCTGTTTCTACAAACTTTTTAATCATCCATCTAACTAAAGCAACCATAATTAACATTGTTGTTACAATACTTATAATTAACATTGTCGCAAATCCACGAACACTACTTTCACCAAAAATAAATAAGATTAATGCAACAATAAATGTTGTAAAGTTAGAATCAAAAATTGACATAAATGAATTTTTGTTACCTTCTTTATAAGCCATTCTAAGTTTTGTACCACGGGCAAGTTCATCACGAATACGTGAGAAATTAATTACGTTTGCATCAACAGCCATACCAATACCGATTACAACAGCTGCAATACCAGGTAATGTTAAAACCCCACCAAATAACCAGAAAATTAAGAATGTAAAGAATGTATAAATTATTAAACCAAAACTTGCAATTAAACCACTAAAACGATATAAAGCAATTAATAGTAAAATAATTAAAGTAATTCCTACTACACCTGCAAAGAATGTTTTTTCTAAAGAGTTTGCTCCAAATTCAGCAGCAACTGTTTTAGATGAAACTTCTTCTAACTTAGTTGGTAGGCTACCTGAATTTAATGATGCAACTAATTCATTAGCTTCTTCTTCTGTAAAGTTTCCTTGAATAATAACATCACTTGCAAATCCTTGTGATACTGTAGCAGCCGATAAACAGTTACTTGAACTCATACTACCACAAGAATTTTGTTCAGTACTATAAGAATTAACACCTTCTTCAAAATCTAACCAAATAACAATTCGATTATCTTCACTTTCACTAATTTTTTTAGTTACTTTATAAAATTTTTCTTTATCAGCAACACTTAGAGAAACTGCTGGACGTCCATTAGAATCAGTTGCAAGTTTAGCTCCTCCACTACGTAATACAGAACTATCCATAAGTAGATTATCACTTGTATCACGGAATGTTAAACTAGCAACACGACCAAGTGTATTACGAGCTGTTTCTGGATCAGTAACTCCTGCTAAACCAACACGTATTTTATCATCACCTTCAACTGTAATTTCAGGTTCTGATACGCCTAAAGAGTCAATACGTTTACCAATAACTTTATATGTACTACTTACTTCTTCAGAAGTTGCCTTACTTCCGTCTATACCCTTAACTTGATATAAAACTTCAAAACCTCCTTGTAAATCTAATCCAAAATTTAAATTAGAAAACAAAGGCATAAATAAATAACCAAAAATAGCAATAATTACAATATTTAAAAATAATCTAATTATTACTTTATTTCTTTTCTTCTTCATTTTATCTCCTACTTTCATCATCAAAATATAATTTACGATTTTTCATATTTAACTTAGTTTTTAAATATGAATCAATAATAATATCATCACAATTTAAAATATCATCAACCATTTCATGAAGTTCTAATCCATTTGCTTTTATCCATTTAACCTCTTTAAAATAGTTCCAAATATCTTCTTCTTTTATATAAGAAAAACCCTTCCTATTCATTTCTTCTTTCTTTGCTGTAAGAGCTGGAATTAAACGTTTGTATAATTCCTCTTCTGAATTAAAAGTTATTTCCATAGTTACCTCCATATTACCCACATATCAATTATACCTAAAAAACAACTTTTTTTAAAGCTAAAACACCAATTTTTACTAAATTTATAATATTTATGAATTAAAAAAGTAAATTCCAGTTTCAATATTTACAAATAGAATTTAGTCTTACATCAAATTCCAGTTATAAATTTGTAAGACTAAATTCTTTTTTATATAATAATTCCCATGGGTGTTTCA